>JALVFB010000433.1 GCA_027030295.1 Hyphomicrobiales bacterium | reverse complement strand
TTTTGTGCACAGGGGAGCGTGGCGGGACTGACTCCTGTTTTTAAAAATGTAAAAGATTCATTAACTTCCGTATTTTCATGCAACTTGGCACGCTCCTTGATTCTCCCATGCCAGCGCTTCGGGAAAGGCCTGAGCGTGGGAAGGAGGAGCAACGCATGAAATACGTGATCGCCATCATCAAGCCGCACCGGCTGGAGCAGGTGCGCGAGGCTTTGGCCAATCTCGGGGTCGAGGGCATGACCGTCTCCGAGGTGAAGGGCCACGGCCGCCAGAAGGGACACACGGAAATCTACCGTGGCGCCGAATACGTGGTGAATTTCCTGCCCAAGGTGAAGGTGGAGATCGCCGTTTCCGAGGACGTGGCGGACAAGGTCGTGGAAACCATCCGCGAGGCCGCGCAGACCGGCCAGATCGGCGACGGCAAGATCTTCGTCCTGCCGGTGGAGAAAGTGGTGCGCATTCGCACCGGCGAAACCGACCGCGATGCGCTGTGAGGGATTTTCGCCCGCCGGAGCGGCCCGTGACGGCGGCTCCAGGGGGAGATCAACGAGGGGTTTGAAACCGATGTCCATCAGAAAGAACTGGAAAACGCTGGCGGGCGCCGTTGCCGCGGCCTGCCTGCTGATGGCCGACCCGGCGCTCGCCGAGGAGGCCAAGCTGGATACCGGCAACACGGCGTGGATGCTCACCTCCACGGCGCTGGTGCTGATGATGACCATTCCGGGCCTGGCGCTGTTCTATGGCGGCATGGTGCGGCGCAAGAACGTGCTGGCCACCATGGCGCAGAGCTTCGCCATCACCGCGCTGGTGACCGTGCTGTGGATGGTGGCGGGCTATTCCATCGCCTTTGCCAACGGCGGCTCCCTGCAGGCCTTCTGGGGCGGGCTTTCCAACGCCTTCCTCGTGAACATGGGCAAGGACACGCTGAACGGATCGATCCCCGATTCCGTGTTCATGACCTTCCAGATGACCTTCGCCATCATCACCCCGGCGCTGATTACCGGCGCCTTCGCCGAGCGCATGAAGTTTTCGTCCATGCTGGTGTTCATGGGCCTGTGGGTGCTCATCGTCTATGCGCCCATCGCCCACTGGGTGTGGGGCGGCGGCTTCCTGGGTGACGCCGGCGTGCTGGACTTCGCCGGCGGCACGGTGGTGCACATCAACGCCGGCATCGCCGGCCTGGTGGCGGCGCTGGTGCTGGGCAAGCGCGTGGGCTTTGGCAAGGAAAACATGGCGCCGCACAATCTGGTGCTGACCATTACCGGCGCCTCGCTGCTGTGGGTCGGCTGGTTCGGCTTCAACGCCGGTTCGGCGGTGGCGGCCGACACCAGCGCCGGCATGGCCATGGCGGTGACGCAGATCGCCACCGCGGCGGCCGTGCTGGGCTGGATGATCATCGAATGGATCACGCATGGCAAGCCTTCCGTGCTGGGCATGGCGTCTGGCGCCGTGGCCGGCCTCGTGGCCATCACCCCGGCGTCCGGGTTCGTCGATCCGACGGGCGCGCTCATCCTTGGCTTCATCGCCGGCGTGGTGTGCTTCTGGGGCGCCACCAGCCTGAAGAACATGCTGGGCTATGACGACAGCCTGGACGCCTTCGGCGTGCATGGCGTGGGCGGCATCGTCGGCGCGCTGCTCACCGGCGTGTTCGCGCGCAAGGCCATCGGCGGCACGCCGGGCCTGATCGAGGGCAACGCGGCGCAGGTGTGGATCCAGTTCGAGGGCATCATCGCCACCATCGTCTATTGCGCCGTGGTCACCTTCATCATCCTGAAGGTCATCGACATGGTCATGGGCCTGCGGGTGAGCGAGGACGTGGAGGTCGAGGGCCTCGACATCAACCTGCATGGCGAGGTGGTGCACGACTGAGGCATCGCCGTAACCCGTTGCCAAACCGCCGGGGAAGTCCTTTCGGGCTTCCCCGGTTTTTTCAGGATACGGTTTCCAGCAGAGCGCGCAGCCCCTCGCGATAGGTGGGATAAGTCGGCCGCCAGCCCAGTTCCGCCTTCAGCCGCCGATTGCCCACCCGCTTCGATTCCCCATAGAAGGAGCGCGCCATGGGCGAGAGATCCAGCTCTTCCAGCGGCTTCAATGGCGGTGGATCCAGCCCCAGCAATTCATGGGCGAACAGCGCCACCGCGTGCGGTGACGCGGGTTCGTCATCCGTCACGTTGTAGATGCGGCCCGGACGCGGGCGTTCCATCGACAGCAACAGCGCGCGCGCCAGATCGTGCACGTGAATGCGCGAAAAAACCTGCCCTTCGCGCACGGGAATGGCGCGGCGGTTTCCCTTCAAGGCTTTCAGCAACGGATTGCGCCCCGGACCATAAATGCCCGGCAGGCGAAAGATGTGCACCGGCAGGCCGCATTGGTGGCGGAGGCGCAACCAGGCGCGCTCCGCCCGCAACCGGCGGCGGCCGCGTTCGGTGACGGGGTGGCAGGCGCTGCCTTCATTCACCCATCGCCCGCCATGATCGCCATAAACGCCGACGGTGGAGAGATAACCCACCCAGCGCAGGCGCGGCGCCAGCGTGCATAACGTATCACCCAGACTGCGCAACGCCGGATCGCCCATGGCATCGGGCGGAATGCTGCTCAGCACATGGGTCACCCCGCGCCAGGCCGCGGGCGGCAGCGGATGGCGGCCATCGAACAGCCATGCGCGCGGCACCCGTTTCCGGGCCTGGCGCAATGCGGTGAGCGTGCGGGCGGTGGCGGACAGGCGCCAACCGGCGGCCAATGCTGCCAGGTGGCCGCCGACATAACCAAATCCGAGCAACAGGAGGTGGCCTTTCATGCCCGCGCCTTTCCCGGGAATGCTTGAAATGTCGTCTTCCATGCCCATCTAATCCATGCGGAAAGGATATTCCAGCGACGCGGAGTCATGAGCAGGAAGGTTCCACAGAAGCAGATCAGCCCGCTGGAGCTGGCGCGGATGGGCGGCGGGCGCATCGCCTATATCCGCCCCATCCGCGTGGAAGAGGCCATGCGCATCCTTGGCGCGCCCATCGAGGCGCCGCCGGACACCGAGTTGTATGCGGTGTTTCATGCCGACGGCCAGCCGCTGCTGATCGCCGACAGCCGCGCCGGTGCGCTGGCCAACGTGCTGGAAAACGATCTGGAACCGGCCAGCGTGCATTGACGCACGCCGCTGGATGGCCTGTCAGCGGCCCCCAAAGCCATCCAACCATCAACGCTGGGTGAGCTTCAGCTCGATGCGGCGGTTGCGGGCCTTGGCCTCTTCGGTGTCGCGCGGATCGATGGGATGATACTGGCCGAAGCCGGTGGCGGCCAGGCGTTCCGCCGGCACGCCCTTGCTGATGAGATATTTTACCACCGACAGGGCGCGGGCGGTGGACAGCTCCCAGTTCGACGGATACTGCGGGGTGGAAATGGGGTCGCTGTCGGTGTGCCCGTCAACGCGCAGGATCCAGTTGATGTCCGGCGGTATCTGGCGGGCGATTTCGAGCAACGCTTCGGCGATCTTGTCCAGTTCCCGCCGGCCTTCCCCGGTCAGCTCGGCGGAGCCTTTCGGAAACAGCACCTCGGAAGAAAAGACGAAACGGTCGCCGACGATGCGGATGTTGGCCCGTTGCGAGAGGATCTTGCGCAGGCGGCCGAAGAATTCCGAACGGTAGCGCGCCAGCTCCTGCACCCGGCGGGCCAGCGCGGCGTTGAGCCGCTGGCCGAGGTTGGCGATGCGCACGCGGGCCTCCTGCTCGCGTTTCTCGGACGCCTGCAGGGCGGCGTTGAGCGTCGCCACCTGGCGGCGCAGGGCGGCGATCTGCTGATTGAGCAGCTCGATCTGGGCCAGCGCATCGGCGGAAATCTTCTTTTCCTCCGCCAGCTTGCTGCGTAAATCGCTGATGACGGCGCCGGACTGGCCTTTCGCGTTGCGCAGGCCGTCGATGCGGGCGAGCAGGGAGGCCACCTTGCCCTCTTCGGCCTTCAGCTTGTCGGTGAGGGCAGCCAGCGTGGCGTTGAGCTTCGCGCCCTTCGCCTTTTCCAGCGCCAGCAATTGACTCAACTCGGCCACGCGAGAACGCAGGCGGTCAAGCACCGTGTTCTGGCCGGTCAGTTCGCGTGCCTGCATGAACTGGGCGACCACGAACAGGGTGAGCAGAAAGATGAACACCAGCAACAGCTGGCTCATGGCATCCACGAATCCCGGCCAATAGAGCTGGGAGGAGCTCTCGCGCGGATGTCTGTTGCGGCTGCCGGCCATGATCCTTCAGCCTCACTCCGGGCGTGGCGGCAGGCGATGGGCGATCTCGCGCAACAACTGCTGCATTTGCGCCTGCTCGCGGGTCTGTTGCTGGCTCCACTGCTGCATCAGGCGCTCCTCGCGCCGCATCTGTTCCACCAGGTTGGCGATGGAAGCGGCCAGCTGCTCCAGCGACCGGGCGGTGGCCCCGGGGTCGGCCTGCAGGCGCTGGCCTTCCTTGTGCGCCTGCAGCACGTTGCCCATGCGGGCCATGAGCTGGGCCACCGCCTGCTGCAACTGCGCCATGCCCTGGTGCAGGTGGGCCAGATCGCTGCGCACGCCGCCGGCGGACACCGCTCCCGCATCGCCGGCGGCGATGGAGGTGATGGAGGAGAGCCAGTCCTCGACATCGGTATAGAAGCGGTTCTGGGCCTGCGCCGCCTGCAGGTCGAGAAAGCCGAGGATGAGCGAACCGGCAAGACCGAAGAGCGACGAGGCGAAGGCCGTGCCCATGCCGGACAGCGGGGCCTCGAGGCCGGATTTCAGTTCCTCGAATATGGTGGCGCTTTCGGCCGCGCGCACATCCAGGTTGCGGATGACCTCGCCCACCGAGGCGATGGTCTGCAACAGGCCCCAGAAGGTGCCGAGCAGGCCGAGAAACACCAGAAGCCCGATGAGATAGCGCGAGATGTCGCGCGATTCATCGAGTCGCGCGCCCAGCGAATCGAGCAGCGAGCGCATGGCCTGGGGCGAGATGGGCCGGCCGGGCTGGTGTTCGCGCAGCATGGCGGCCATGGGCGCCAGCAGGCGCGGCTTCCATTGCAGCTCCAGACCCGGCTGGGTGATGCGGAAATGGTTGATCCAGTTCACTTCCCTGAACAAACGAATAACCATCCGGAATGTATAAAGAACACCGAGCAGCAACATGAACAGGATCAATCCGTTCAGGCCGGGGTTGGCCATGAAGGCCTGTTCGAGACGGGTGAACAGGATGGCGGCGATGATGGCGGCCAGCAGAACAAAGACGATCATGCGCGCCAGATAGAGAATGGGGCGGGCGACGGCGACGCTCTGTTCCTGCTCGCTCATCTGGGCACAAACCGGTGATTCGTCTGAACTCTTCGCTGTTTCCGCGGAACCATAGCGAATGGGGCCACGACAGGCAATCACATCATGCGCCATCATGCGTCAAAGCAGGGAAGAGATGGCCATGGCGCTCAGGGCCCCCGCGGCCACCCACAGGGGAAGCCAGAGGCGCCAGCCCGCATGCACCGGCCGGGAGGCGGTCCTTTCGCGTCGCTCTTCCTCGGCCAGGCGGCGGGCGGCGTCGGCGACGTTGTGCAACAGCTCCGGCAGGCGGGCCAGCGCGCTGCCGGTCTGCGAGGTCGCCGCCTCCAGCCGGCCGGCCGGGCCGAGATGACGGCCGATCCAGTCGCGCACCACCGGTTCGGCCGCCTTCCACACATCCAGCTTCGGGTTCAGGGAACGCCCCACCCCTTCCACCACCACCATGGTTTTCTGCATCATCAGCAGTTGCGGCTGGGTGGCCATGTCGAAGCGCTCGGTGGTGCGAAACAGCCGGCCCAGCAGTTCGCCCATGGAGACCTCTTCCGCCGGACGCCCCAGCACCGGCTCGCCGATGGCGCGCAGGGCCTGGGCGAATTCGTCCATCGACTGGTGCGGCGGCACGTAGCCGGCCTCGAAGTGCACCTCCGCGTTGCGCCGATAGTCATGGGTGATGAAACAATACAGTATCTCCGCCCACACCCGGCGTTCATACGGGGAAAGCCGGCCCATGATGCCGAAATCCACCAGCACCAGGCGGCCGGCTTCGTCGACGAACAGGTTGCCCGGATGCAGGTCGGCGTGAAAGAAGCCGTCGCGCAGCAGCTGCTTGAGAAAGGTCTGCACCACCACGTCGGCCAGGCGCACCGGATCGTGACCGGCGCGCCCGAGGCCCTCGACGTCGGACAAGGGCACGCCGTCGATCCATTCGGTGGTAAGCACCTCCTCGCCGGTGCGCTCCCAGTCCACGGCCGGAATGCGCACTTGCGCATCATCCCTCAGGTTCTCCGCCATTT
>JALVFB010000432.1 GCA_027030295.1 Hyphomicrobiales bacterium | reverse complement strand
CACCTCGCCATTCATCAGCACCATGCGCATGGCCAGCACGTTGTTGGTGGTCAGGCCGTATTTCAGGCAGTGCACGCCGCCGGCGTTCTCCGCCACGTTGCCGCCGATGGAGCAGATGATCTGCGAGGATGGGTCGGGCGCGTAATACAGGCCATGCGGTTTCGCCGCCTCGCTGATTTTCAGGTTGGGCACGCCGGGCTGCACCCGCGCGATGCGGTTGGCTGCATCGATTTCCAGCACGCGGCCGAAGCGGGCCATGGACAGCAGCACCGCGTCCGCGGCCGGCAGCGCGCCACCCGAAAGGGAGGTGCCGGCGCCGCGTGGCACCACCCGAATGCCATGCTCGTGGCAATATCTCAGGATGGCGCGCACTTCCCGCTCGTCCGCCGGCAGAACGGCCAGCAGCGGCAGCTGGCGATAGGCGGTAAGGCCGTCCGATTCATAAGGCCGCAGCGCCTCTTCGTTGGCGATGATCTCGGCCTGCGGGCACAATGCGGCCAGTTCCGCCGCGATGTCGTGGCGGCGGGCGAGAATGGCCGGGTCCGGCGGCGGCATGCAGGGGGTGGCCATGGCGCTTTCTCCCTAGCTGACGGCCTGTCATGCGGCAATCGGCCGCTGGCCGCGGCGGCCGGGCTTTCACATTTATGCCATGACAGCGTTCTTGTAGAAATGCGACCGGCTTTTCCAAAGGTGAAAAACCGGTTAGATTTGCCGCGGGCCGTGGTTGCGGCCAGCGGGGAACGAAGCAGACAGCCGGACCTCGCACGAGCGGCGCAAGGATCCACGCCGGGCCGGTTTCTGCCCGGAAAGGATTGTTCGGCTGCCTGACGACGAAACGAGGAGGAGATAGACCATGAAGAAGATTGCGCTGGCGGTGGCGCTGGCCGCCGTCCTGCCGATGGCCGTGGCCCACGCCGAAGGTGATGCGGCGAAGGGCAAGAAGGTCTTCAACAAGTGCAAGGCCTGCCACTACGCCGACAAGAAAAAGAACAAGGTCGGCCCGTATCTCGTGGGCGTGGTGGGCCGCAAGGCGGCTTCCGTGGAAGGCTTCAAGTATTCCAAGGCCATGAAGGCCAAGGGCGCCGAGGGTCTGGTCTGGAACGAGGAGAACATCGACAAGTATCTGGCCGCGCCGAAGAAGTTCGTGCCGGGCAACAAGATGGCCTTCGCCGGTCTGAAGAAGGCCGAGGATCGCGCCAATGTGATCGCCTATCTGAAGACGCTGACCGAGTAATCGCCGGGGCGGATCCCGGAGAGATGCCGGCGGAGAGCAGCTCCGCCGGTTTTTTCTTGCCCGTTTTCCGCGGATGGTCATAAGTTCCACCATGCCCGCCGTTGACGTTTCCATAGCCCACACCGACACGCCACGGGTGGCCCTGTTCGCCACCTGCGTGGCCAATGCCCTGCGCCCGACCGTGGCGAAGGCGGCGATGCGGCTGTTGCAGGGCGCGGGCTGCACGGTGGCGGTGCCGGAACAGTCCTGCTGCGGCCAGCCGGCCTTCAACGCCGGGTTCGAGGAGGAAGCGCGGCGCATCGGCGTCGCGTTGCTGGCGGCGTTCTCCGGATTCGACGCGGTGGTGGCGCCCTCGGCCTCGTGCGCCGGCATGATCCGCAACCACTTGCCGAGGCTGGTCGCTCTCGGCTCGCAAGAATGGCGGGAAGCGGAAATGCTGGCGGCGCGCACCTTCGAGCTGTGCGACTTCCTGCAGAGGATCGGCGCGTCCCCATCGGCCGGCGAATGGCGCGGCGGGCCGGTGGTGTGGCACGATTCGTGCGCATCCCTGCGGGAGGTGCCGATGACGGACGCGGCGCTGGCGCTGTTGCGGCAGGTGCCTGGGCTGGAGCTGCTGTTGCCGGAGGAGGAAGTGCGGCAGACCTGTTGCGGCTTCGGCGGGCTGTTTGCCGTCAAGCAGCCGGAGCTGTCCGCGGAGATGGGGCGGCGCAAGCTGGCGGCGCTGCTGGCGGCGGCGGATGATGCCCCGGTGGTGGTCACGGGGCCGGACATGGGCTGCCTCGCGCACCTGCAGGCGGTGGCGGATGCGGCGCGGTTGCCCGTGCGGGTGATGCACGTGGCGGAAATTCTGGCGGGGATGACGCCATGAGCATCCGTTCGGAAAATTTCCGCGCCCGCGCGGTGGCGGCGCTGAAAGACGCGCAGCTTCAGCAGGCGTTGGCCAATGTGCCCACCGGCTTCATCGCCAAGCGCAGGAAGGCGGTCGCGCGATTGCCGGAGTTTGCGGCGCTGGTGCGCCGGGTTTCGGCCATGCGGCGCCGTGCGCTGGCGGCCCTGGATACGCTCTTGCCGCGCTTCGTCGAAAAGGCGCAGGCGGCGGGCGCGAAGGTGCACCTGGCGGCGGACGCGGAAGAGGCGCGCGCCATCATCATCGGCATCCTCCGGGAACGCGGCGCGCGGCTGGTGGTGAAAGGCAAGTCCATGACGGCGGAGGAAATCCGCCTCAACCCGGCGTTGGAAGCGGCGGGCGTGGAGGTGGTGGAAACCGACCTCGGCGAATACATCATCCAGCTGCGCGAGGAGGCCCCAAGCCACATCGTGGCGCCGGCCATTCACCTGAAGATCGACCAGATCGCCGATGACTTCCGCCGCGCGCATGGCGGCCTGCCGGCGCAGCGGCCATTGCTCACGGCCGAAGCGCTGGCGGCGGAGGCCCGCGCCGTGTTGCGCGAGAAGTTCCTCGCCGCCGACGCCGGCATCACCGGGGCCAACGCGCTCATCGCCGAGAGCGGATCGGCGATGCTCGTCACCAACGAGGGCAATGGCGACCTCTGCGCCACGAATCCGAAGCTGCACATCGTGGTGGCGGGGGTGGAGAAGCTGGTTCCGGACTGGCGCTCGGCGCTGGATGTCGCCCGCGTGCTGCCGCGCTCGGCCACGGGGCAGGAAATCACCGTCTACGCCACCTTCCATACCGGTGCACGGCGGGCAGAAGAAGCAGACGGGCCGGAGGAGACGCACATCGTGCTGCTCGCGGGCAGTCGAAAGCGGCTGCTGGCCGGGCCATTCGCCGAGATGCTCACGTGCATCCGCTGCGGGGCGTGTCTGAACCATTGCCCGGTCTATCAGCTCACCGGCGGGCATGCCTATGGCCGGGTCTATTCCGGACCGATGGGCATCGTGCTGGGCCGCGCCGTGTTCGGCCTGGATGGCGGCGGCATGCTGGCCGATGGTGTGGAGCAGGCCTGCACGCTGTGCAACCGCTGCGTGGAAGTGTGCCCGGCGGGCATCGATCTTCCGGCGCTCATTCGCCGCTGGCGGGCGCAGGCGGTGGCGACGGGCATGGCGGGCGCGCTGGCGCGGGCGGGGCAGAAGCTGCATGCGGCGCTGGCGGCGCGACCGAAGTGGTATCGGCGGGCGGCGGCCGCTGGCGCTCGGGTCTTGCGGGCCTTGCGCAAACGCCCCGGGCTGGCGCGGCGGCTGCCGGGCCTTCGCGACTGGACGGCGGCGGAGCGTGCTTTGCCGAAGGCGATGGGGGCGACGTTTCTGGAGCGGCATGCGGGCAAGATTTGCCAGAGTGAAGGCGGCTGCGCCTTGCCCGCCCATGCGCCGCCACAAACCGGGAATGCGACTGACGACGAGTTTTTGCCCGCGCGGGCGCGGGTGGCGGGCGTGGCGGCGGTTGAGCGGTTCGTGGCGTTCTCGACAGAGGCCGACGCGCCGGTGCACAGGGTGGCGTCGCCCGAGGAGGCGGCGGACGCCATGGCGCGGGTGCTGGGCGAGGCGGGATTGGAGCGGAAGGTGTTCGCGCATCCGGCGCTGACCTGGACGGCGGAAAAACCGGCGCGGTTGCAAAGCTTCTCGCCGGACGCGCCGGCGGCGCTGATGCCGGCGCTGGCCGGCGTGGCGGAAACGGGCACGCTGCTGTTCGCCTCCGGACCGGATGTGCCGGCGCGGGCGCTGCTGCTGCCGGAGGTGCTGTTCGCGTGGCTGGAAGAAGACGCCATCGTCGGCGGCTACGAGGCGGCATTGAGGCATGCCTTCGGCACCGCGTTTCATGACGCGCCCGTCCTGCCCCGCAGCATCCTGTTCGTCACCGGGCCGTCACGCACCGCGGATGTCGAGCAGACGCTGGTGCTGGGCGCGCACGGGCCGCGTGCGGTGCATGTATTGCTTCATGTTCCGCCAACGAAAACGTGATGGCGCCCGCCCTTGCTCCGCCCGTTCCGTCGGCTAAAGTCTGGAACAATTCCAGATTGGATGGGAGCGCAGCATCATGCCGAAATGGCTCAAGCCCGACCTGACCGAAAACGACGTGACGCCGGAAGAGGTCTATGTGAACCGGCGCAAGCTGATGCAGGCCGCCGGCGTGTTGCCGCTGTTTCCGGCGCTCGCCGCCTGTGATGGCGAGGATACGCCGGCGAAGGCCGCCAGCGGTGAAAACACGCTGAAACCCACATCCCTGGAGGACATCACCACCTTCAACAACTTCTACGAATTCGGCCCCTCGAAGAAGGATCCGGCGCGCGAGGCCCATCGCCTCACCACGAAGCCCTGGCACATCACCATCGACGGACTGGTGGAGCGGCCTGGCGTCTATCCGCTGGAGGACGTGCTCAAGGGCATGGACATCGAGGAACGGATCTACCGTTTCCGCTGCGTGGAGGCGTGGTCGATGGTGATTCCATGGAACGGCTTCATGCTGCGCGATCTGTTGAAACGATACGGCGTGAAGCCGGAAGCGAAATACGTGGCCTTCGAGACGCTCTACCGCCCTGAGGAAATGCCCGGACAGAAATATCCGGTGCTGAAATGGCCCTACCGCGAGGGGCTGCGGCTGGACGAGGCCATGCATCCGCTCACCCTGCTGGCCACGGGGCTGTATGGCAAGCCGATGCCGAACCAGAACGGCGCGCCCATCCGCCTGGTGGTGCCGTGGAAATATGGCTTCAAGTCCATCAAGAGCATCGTGCGCATCTCTCTGGTGAAGGAGCAGCCGCCCACCACCTGGAACATGTTGCAGCCGGATGAATATGGCTTTTACGCAAACGTCAACCCCAACGTCAGCCATCCGCGCTGGTCACAGGCCACCGAGCGGCGGCTGGGTGTGGGGCTGTTCGGCAAGCGGGTGCCGACGCTCATGTTCAACGGCTACGAGGAGCAGGTGGCGCACCTCTACAAGGACATGGACTTGCGCAAGTATTTCTAGCCCTTGGCGTCCTCTGCGGGTTCATGCCAGATCCGCTGCATCATACCAAGCTGCGCAAAGGTTGACCGCTGAAACCGCCCCGCGCCCCTCAGGCCCTTGTTTTTCATGATTTGGGGGCCCAAGTGGGGGCGCGGGGCGGTGGGTGGTTCTTTATGCATATTGGTATCACAGCCCTTCCGGCAGGTTTTCCGGCACTTCCACGTGCCGCTCCAGGTCGGAGAAGCGGGTGAAGCTTTCGGTGAACTGCACGTCCACCTTGCCCACCGGGCCATGGCGCTGCTTGGCGATGATGATCTCGGCGATGCCATGCGCCCGCTCCATCGCCTCCATCCATTTCAGGTATTTTTCCCTGTCCTCCGGGCTGGGCTCCTTCTGCTTCAGGTAATATTCGTCGCGGTAGATGAACAACACCACGTCCGCATCCTGCTCGATGGAGCCGGATTCGCGCAGATCGGAAAGCTGCGGCCGCTTGTCCTCGCGGTTTTCCACCTGGCGCGAGAGCTGCGAGAGCGCGAGGATCGGCACGTTCAGCTCCTTGGCCAGCGCCTTCAGGTTGGTGGTGATCTCGGTCAGCTCCTGCACGCGGTTTTCCTGCGAGCGCCGGGTGGTGCCGGAAAGCAGTTGCAGATAGTCCACCACGATCAGATCCAGCCCGTGCTGGCGCTTGATGCGCCGGGCGCGCGCCGCCAGCTGGGCGATGGTCAACCCGCCGGTGGCGTCGATGAACAGCGGCACCTGTTCGATCTGCTCCGCCACCTCGCGCAGGCTTTCGAAGTCCTCCGGCGAGATTTCGCCGCGCCGGATCTTGTGCGAGGAGATTTGCGCCTCCGCCGAGATGATGCGGGTGGCCAGCTGTTCCGCCGACATCTCCAGCGAGAAGAAGGCCACAACCCCGCCATCCGCCGCCCGCGGTTCCTCGCCGGGGCCGACCTGCGCCGGCTTGTAGGTCTTGGCCACGTGATAGGCGATGGAGGTGGCCAGCGCCGTCTTGCCCATGCCCGGGCGGCCGGCGAGAATGATCAGGTCGGAGGGTTGCAGCCCGCCCAGCCTCTGGTCGAGGTCGCGCAGGCCCGTGGACAGGCCGGACAGGCCGCCATCGCGCGCATAGGCCTGCGCCGCCATGTCCAGCGATTCCTTCAGCGCCTCTGCAAAGCCCACGAATCCCTGCCCGAAACGCGCCTCTTCCGCCACCTCGTAGAGCTGCTTTTCCGTCTG
>JALVFB010000431.1 GCA_027030295.1 Hyphomicrobiales bacterium | reverse complement strand
GCTGATGTTCCCACTTCTCCGCCGGGCACCTGGGGCATTCGCGCGTATCATGCCGCCACACGGTGTGACCATACCGATCCTGAACGCGGTCGATGAGCGAGGCGGTCACCTTCTTGCCGCCGTTGGCCAGCACCGCATAGGCGGTGGTCAGTTTCATCAGCGTGGTTTCGCCGGCCCCCAGCGCCATCGCCGGCACCGCTGGCAGCTTCTTGTAAACGCCCAGCTTTTCCGCCAATGCGGTGAACTTGTCCAGGCCCATGTCCAGCGCCAGCCGCACCGTCATCACGTTGCGCGACTGTTCGATGCCGCGGCGCAGCGTGGAAGGGCCGTAATATTTCTTGGTATAGTTCCGCGGCGTATAGGTTTCGCCGTTGGGCAGGGTGATGGTCAGCGGCGCGTCAAGCACCACCGAGGCCGGCGTATAGCCATTGTCCAGCGCCGCCGCATAGACGAAAGGCTTGATGGCCGACCCTGGCTGGCGCCTGGCCTGCACCGCCCGGTTGAACTGCGACAGGCCATGGGAAAAACCGCCCACCAGCGCCTTCACACGGCCCGTGTGCGGGTCCATCACCACCATCGCCCCCTGCACCTCCGGCACCTGCATCAGATGCCAGCGATCGCCGCCGGCGGGCGCCACGTAAACCACGTCTCCCACTTTCAGTGCATCGGCGGGTTTTTCCGGCGCTTTTGCCTTGCGTCCGCCCTTTTTCGGATGCGCGGGCCTTGCCCATTTCATCAGCGCCAGCGGAATGATGCCCTTCTCCGGTGGCCGATAGCGCCCATCGTTCCCCTTCTCCGGCCTCAGCCCGATGACGGCGGCATCATCCCGCAATTCCAGCACCACCGCGATGCTCCACGGGCGCATGTCCTTCGGCAGCTTGTATTTCAACAGCGCCTTGCCCCAGTCCGGGGTGGCGGCCAGATCGACATGACCGATGGGGCCGCGAAAGCCCTGTTGGCGGTCGAAGCGCACCAGATGCGAGGTCAGCGCCTGCCGCGCCACGATCTGCAATTTCGGATCCAGCGTGGTGCGCACCGAAAGACCACCCGTATAGAGCGCCTTGCTGCCATACAGGCGGATGATCTGGCGCCGCACCTCCTCGGTGAAGGACAGCGCCGAGAACTGATGCACGCCGAACGGCCGGGGCCGCGCCCGCAGGGGACGCTTCACGGCCTTTTCGTATTCCTCGCGGCTGATGTAGCCATTCTTCAGCATCTGCCCCAGCACCCAGTTGCGCCGGGCGAGCGCCTCGTCGTGATTCCTCACCGGGTCGAGGCGTCCGGGCTTTTTCGGCAGCGAGGCCAGAAAGGCCATTTCATCCACGCTCAGCTCGTCCAGCCGCTTGCCGAAATAGGCCAGCGCCGCGGCGGCGACGCCATACACCCCGCGCCCGAGATAGATCTGGTTCAGATACAGCTCCAGGATGTAATCCTTCGAGAAGGTGGCCTCCAGCTTGAGCGCGATGAGCGCCTCGCGAATCTTGCGTTTCAGCGTGCGTTCATTGGTCAACAGAAAGTTCTTCGCCACCTGCTGGGTGATGGTGGAGGCGCCGACGAAGCGGCGCTTGCGCCCGCGAATGACATAGCCGAGGTTTTGCACGATGGCGCGCGCCAGCGCCATCGGGTCGATGCCCGGGTGGCGATAGAAATTCTTGTCCTCGGCCGAGATGAAGGCGTGGATCAGCCGCGGCGGCATGGCGGCCACCGGCACGAACAGGCGCTTCTGCCGCGCGTATTCCGCCAGCAGCGAGCCGTCGGCGGCGTGCACCCTGGTCACCACGTCCGGCGCGTAGTCCTTCAGCGTGGAGGCATCGGGCAGCGTCTTCGACATGTCCCACAGGACATAGCCGGCCGCCACCACCAGCGCGATGAACACGATGGAGCCGACGGAAAACAGATAGCCCAGAAAGCGCAGGACGCGCCTTTTCGGCCGTGGATTCTTCTGATGGCGTTTCATTCACGTACAGCCGATGGCATTGCCTGGTATCCGAATCGTTCGGAATGCCTGAAACGCAAGCATGCACATTCGGCAAAAAAGCGCAAAAGGCGGCGAAAGCAAGGCCGAAGCGGACAAGGGCGGGAAATTCAAACCACCGGCGCGCCATAGCCGGCGGAATACGGCACCGGGCCGGAAAAGGCGATCACGTCGCCGTCCTCCAGGAACTCGTCCACGTTGATCGGCCCCTTCAATGTCGGCGTCACGTCGCGGCCGTTCAGCAGCACCAGGAACACGTTGCCCAGCGGAATGCGCAGGCGCTCCACCACGTCGGCGATGGTGCTGCCCGGCGGCAATTCCAGCTCCCGTTCGCCGCTGGCCGCGCCCATCCTGCTGGCCACGGCGTTGAACAGCCGCACCTTCACCCGAATGGGTTCATCGGGCAGATTGTGTCCGACACGCGCACTCATGTGACAGCCTCCCTGAACACCGGCAACGCCGCGCATCACTCCACGGTCACGGACTTGGCGAGATTGCGCGGCTGATCCACGTCCGTGCCCAGAAACACCGCCGCGTGATAGGCCAGCAACTGCACGGGAATGGCGTAAAGCACAGGCGCGATGAACGGATCGGCGGCGGGCACGGTGATGGTCTGGAAAGTCTTCGCCCCGTGCTCGGCGGCGCCCGCCTCGTCGGTGATCAGCACCACCTTCGCCCCGCGCGCCAGCACCTCCTCCATGTTGGACACGGTCTTCTCGAACAGCGCGTCGCGCGGCGCGATCACCACCACCGGCACGGTCTCGTCGATGAGCGCGATGGGCCCGTGCTTCAGCTCGCCGGCGGCGTAGCCCTCCGCGTGAATATAGGAGATTTCCTTGAACTTCAGCGCCCCTTCCATGGCCAGCGGGAAATTGATGCCCCGACCCAGATAAAGGATGTCCTGCGCATGCGCCAGCTCCTGCGCCACTTCCGCGATGCGCTCTTCGTGCTCCAGCGCCTGCACCACCAGGCGTGGCAATTGCTGCATGGCGCGCACCAGCTCCGCCTCGCGCTCATCATCGATGCGCCCGCGCGCGCGCGCCACGGCGATGGCGAAGGCCGCCATCACCACCAGCTGACAGGTGAAGGCCTTGGTGGAGGCCACGCCGATTTCCGGCCCGGCGAAAGTGCGCAGCACCGCGTCGCTCTCGCGCGCGATGGTGGACTCCGGCACGTTCACCACCGCCGCCACCTTCTGGCCGCAGGCCTTGCAATAGCGCAGGGCCGCCAGCGTGTCCGCCGTCTCGCCGGACTGCGAGATGACCAGCGACAGCCCGCCTTCGGCCAGCGGCGCCTCGCGGTAGCGGAATTCGGAAGCGATATCCACCTCCACCGGCAGCCTCGCGAGTTGTTCGATCCAGTATTTGCCCACCAGCCCGGCATAGAAGGCGGTGCCGCAGGCGGTGATGGTCATGCGGTCGAGCGCCGCCAGATCCACCGGCAGCCCGGGAATGCGCACACGGCCCTCGCCGAAGTCCAGATATTCGGCCATGGTGTGGCCGATCACGTCCGGCTGCTCGTGGATTTCCTTGGCCATGAAATGGCGATAGCCCCCCTTGTCCACCAGCAGCGAGGCGGCCTGGGTGAACTGCACCGGCCGGATGACATGGCGGCGCTCCTCGTCGAGAATTTCGAAGCCTTCGCGGGTGAGGAACACCACGTCGCCGTCCTCGAGATAGGTGATGCGCGAGGTGAAGGGGGCCAGCGCGATGGCGTCGGAGCCGAGCATCATCTCGCCCTCGCCATGGCCCACCGCCAGCGGCGAGCCACGCCGCGCGCCAATCATGAGGTTGTCGTGACCGGCGAAGATGATGGCGAAGGCGAAGGCCCCGCGCAGCTCCTCCAGCACGGCAAGAACGGCCTCCTTCGGGCCGGCGCCTTCCTCCAGTTTCAGGTCGATGAGATGAGCGACGATTTCCGTGTCGGTGTCGGAAACGGGCGTGATGCCGCGCGCTTGAAGGTGCGCCCGCAGCTCCTTGTAGTTTTCGATGATGCCGTTGTGCACGATGGCCACCCGGCCCGCCACGTGCGGATGCGCGTTGTGCTCGCTGGGGCCCCCATGGGTGGCCCAGCGCGTGTGGCCGATGCCGATGGTGGAGGAAAGATCCTCCCGCGAGAGCTTTTCCACCAGGTTGCGCAGCTTGCCGGCGGCGCGCACGCGGCGGATTTCCCCACCTTCCAGCACCGCGATGCCGGCGGAGTCGTAACCGCGATATTCCAGCCGCCGCAGGGCTTCCACCAGCCGCAGGGCCACCGGTTCGCGCCCCAGAATGCCGACGATGCCACACATTTCAGCCCACTCCTCCGTCCACGACCGCAACCGCCCGTCACTTGCCGGCCTTGCGGCGCTCCTTTTCGTGCTTCTTGCGCGCGCGATACCGCGCCGCCCAGCCTTCCACGATACGCTCCTCCGCCCGCTCGATGGCCAGCGCATCGCCCGGCACGTCCTTCGTGATGGTGCTGCCCGCCGCCACCAGCGCGCCCGGCCCGATTTTCACCGGCGCCACCAGCGCGCTGTTCGAGCCGATGAAGGCCCCGGCGCCGATTTCCGTGCGGTGCTTCAGGAAGCCGTCATAGTTGCAGGTGATGGTGCCCGCCCCGATGTTGGCCTTCTCGCCCACGGTGGCGTCGCCGATATAGCTCAGGTGATTGACCTTGGCGCCGGCTTCCACGGTGGCGTTCTTGACCTCGACGAAGTTGCCCACCTTCGCACCCGCCATGACGCGCGCACCGGGGCGCAACCGCGCGAAGGGGCCGATCTGCGCTCCTTCCTCCACCACCGCGCCTTCCAGGTGACAGTGTGAATGGATGGTCACGTTATCGGCCACCGTGCAGCCGGGCCCGAACACCACGAACGGCCCCACGGTCACGTCCCGCCCCAGCCGCGTGTCCCATGAAAGGAACACGCTGTCCGGATCGGCGAAGGTGACGCCCTCGCGCATGGCCGCCATCCGCAGCCGCCGCTGCACGATACGCTCCACCGTGGCCAGTTGCGCGCGATCGTTCACGCCCAGCGTTTCCTCTTCCCGGCAGGTGGAAAGCGCCACCGTCTTGCCTTCCTTGCGGGTGAGCGCCACCAGGTCGGTGAGATACAGTTCGCCCTGCGCATTCTCGGCCCGCAACATCGGCAGCAGCCGCCGCAACATACCTGCCCCCGCCACCATGACGCCGGAGTTGCACAAGGTCACGCGCCGCTGCTCTTCCGAGGCGTCCTTCTCCTCGATGATGGCGTCCACGCCACCATCCTCCGACAGGATCAGGCGCCCGTAGCCGGTGGGGTCGGCGGCCTCGAACCCCAGCACCGCAAGCGGCGCGTCCGCGGCCTTTTCCAGCAGCGCCTGCAGCGTCTCCCGCGTGAGCAACGGCACGTCGCCATAGAGCACCAGCACCCGGCCATCGAATCCGTCCAGCGCCGGCAACGCCTGCATCACGGCGTGTCCCGTGCCCTTGCGCTCCGCCTGTTCGGCCAGCGCCGCCTCGGGCAGCCAGCGGCGCGCCTCTCGCGCCACCGCCGCGCCCTCCTCGCCGGGGCCGTGCACAACGACCACCCGCGCGGGATCGAGCGCCGCGGCCAGCGCCAGCACATGCCCCAGCATGGAGCGCCCGGCCACCGGATGCAGCACTTTCGGCAGGCGCGACTTCATGCGCGTGCCCATGCCGGCGGCCAGGATCACGATGGCCAGATCGTCCCGCTGCATCGTTCTTTCCGATTCCCGTCTTCAGCGTTTGCCACTCTGGCCCTGATAGCCCAAAAACATGCCGGCTTCCAACGGGAAGCCGGCAAGGCCCAACTTTCCTGAACGCGCTCAGGCGATCTGGCGACGCAATTGCTCCATCGGCAACAGGCGCACGAACTCGATGGCGAACCCTTCGGAATGGTGACGCACCACCCGCCCGCGCGTCTTGCCCAGCTGCACCAGCGTGCCGATGGCGGGCAGCACGTCCGCCTTCACCGAGGCGCCGGCCACGGAAATGTCCAGCACCTCGCACGGATATCTGCGTCCGTCCTCCAGCAGCAGGCAGGAGCGGCTGTCCTTCGGCTGATAGCGTTCATACCGCCGCTTTTCCCTGCCTTCACCCCGGGCCTTGCTGCGCACCCATTCCAGTTTCTGGCGGAGCTTTTCCCGCCCCAGCCGGCCGAGCGCCAGTTTCAGCCGAAATCCGTCCTCGCCGGTTTCCGTCACCACGCCTTCCAGGCGGCCGACATCATCCAGGTAGGCGATGATTCGTTCACCGGGCGCCACTTCCACATCGCTGCAGATACGCACCGCCTCGGTAGTGATGTCGCGCGCGCGGCAGGTGTGTTCGCTGCGATCCGCCCGCATGAAACGGCCCAGCAACACGATGGGCGGCGCCGTATCGTCGCTTTCCGCCGGCATCTCGGCGGATGCACCCGCCCGGGGAGAATT
>JALVFB010000430.1 GCA_027030295.1 Hyphomicrobiales bacterium | reverse complement strand
ATGCGGCGTGCGGATGCGTTTCGGCGTCGCCTTCATGAGAAACCCCCTGCGTTCGTTTCGCAGGGGGTTAGCATAGCATGTTGCGGATGACAGCGGGCCAAACGGTCGCAACGCCGCCTTGTGTCTTCGTCATTCCGGCGCAAGCCCATTACTGTCCAAAGAAACTCCAACCGCCAACAAAACTCGTCATCAACTCAGTTGCGCCGCATGTGCGTCGCGGAGCTTTGCGTTGATGATGGTGATGAGTTTTCTGGCTGCGGCGATGAGGGCGATGATGGATTTCTTGCCATTTTGGGTCAACCTCTCATGAAACTCCTTGATGGTCTGATTGAAGCGGATGGCGCTCAGGGTGGCCATGAACATGGTGCGCCTGATGAGGCTGCGTCCAGCGCCGGTGTGGCGTCGGCCCTGCTGCATGCCGGAGTCCCTCGCGAAGGGCGCAAGACCTGCCAGCGCCGCCACTTGCCGCCGATCGAGCGTGCCCAGCTCCGGCATGGTCGCCAGCAGCACATGCGCCGTCACCTTGCCGATGCCGGGAATGGCCAGCAACACCTCCCGCCGCCGCCGCAGAGCTTCCTCGCGCATCACCAGCCGCTCCATCTCGGCCTCGATGCGCGCAATCTCCTTTGTCAGCGTCTCGATGATGCGGCGAATGGAGGCCGCCATTTCCTTGCCTTCCGGAGCTTGCAGACGGTTCTTCTCGCTGGCGCGCATGCGCACCAGCTCCTCGCGTCGCCGTGCCAGCAGGCGCAGACGCCGCTGGGTGCGCCCCTCCGGCACGAAGAGGCGCAAATGCGCCTCACGTTCGGCGGCGAAGCGGGCCAGCATGCGCGCATCCAGCCGGTCGGTCTTGGCCAGCTGGCCGAAGGAACGGATGAAGTTGCGCACCTGGAAGGTATTGGCGCGATGCACCCGGATGCCTGCCTTGGCCAGCCGGGTGCAGACCTCATACTCGAGCGCGCCGGCGCCGTCCACGACGACCAGGGCGTCCTTCAGCAAGGCGCGCTGCTCGCGGATGAAAGCGCGGATGGCCGCCGGCGTGTTGGCGATGCGCCAGCTCTGGTTGGCCTCCAGACAGTGGATGTCGAGATGGGCCTTGGAAACGTCGATGCCGAAGTGCATGGCGCCGGTTTTGGTGTTGAGGGCGGTGTCGGTTTTTGCCAACATGTGAAGTCGTTCCCTGTTTGCAATTGTCTGCGGGCGTATTGGCCCTTTCAACTCACCAAACGCGGGGAACGATGCCGGCGAAGTCCCACGATGACGGCAGGCGTGAAAGCCTCATTCCCGCACGGGCGCTTCGCCGGCAGCCTTGCCGGGGTGGCCACCCCGGCAAGGCTGTCTCCTGTGTTCGGTGCATCGCCATTATGCCACAATCCCAACAGACAATTCCCGCGCAAGCGGGAATCCAGTAACCAACTGATTCAGCTATGGATCCCCGCTTTCGCGGGGATGACGAGAAGAGGCGGCTTCCATACAAGCCTCTTCGTCTTTTCTCTTTGAC
>JALVFB010000429.1 GCA_027030295.1 Hyphomicrobiales bacterium | reverse complement strand
GCCGCAACAGCTCCTCCAGAAAGCGCAGACGGTTGAAAACCATCTGCAACTGGGTCAGGAACCACCAGACCTTGAAACGGCGTGACCTGGGCGGCAGGGCATGCCCCTCCGGCGAGCCCATCACCAACAGCACGAGGCGCGCCGTGAGAGGGGGAAGCAGGTAAATCCACGCCACCCCGGCGGCGATCATCGCCTGAACGGATTGCATGCGCCAGACAAGCCCCACCCCCGCCAGGAGATAGACGAGTGGCAGGTAGTTCATGACGAGGGCGTAAAGCCCGACCTTGCCGGCGAGGGAAGCGTTCTCAGTCTGGTCTGTCATATCCGGCCAGTATCCTTTCTAGTCCCGCCAGCTCCTCCGTCTCGTCGAAGATGCCGAATGTCAACGGCATAAGCGGCCGCGAGAACAGGCTGCGCTGATAGGTTTCATTGTGCTTCAGCTCCTCCAGAGCGGTGATGAGTTCTTCTTCTCCCGGCGCCAGTTCCGGCATTTCCCGGACGAGATGGCGGATGACCCTTGCGCCGGAGCCATTGCGCCTGATCACCGTGAACTCCCGGATCATCATCTTGAAAAGGGCCGCGTCGAGTCTGCGCCAGAAGGGAGAAGCGGCGCTGATGCACGCGGATATGAGCCTTCTGTCCGTGTGCAAATGCCGGGTTTCGTCCTTCATGTGTTCCAGATGCACGGCCATGAAGGATGGCTCCAGCGGCCCGAGGGTGGGCGTCCGCGGATTCTTCTTCATGGCGCGCGCCAGCCCGATGGAGGATTCCTCCAGCGCCATGATGTACCACATGGGATAGGCCAGGCGCCGCGCCCCCGCGCGCAGCAGCCACAACAGCAGCTTGTAACCGCCGGAAAGCCGCGAGAAATACCTCTCCCGCCCGTCGCGGAAGACCTGCGGCAGGCACAGCCTGTTGAGCGCCAGGAACCCCTGGTAATGTTCCCGTTCCTCCGCGATCATGGTGTCCAGGCAGGCGCGCAGCGCCGCATCGGCGCGCACCGCCCGGTTGCGCCGCAGCGGAACCAGGAAATGATCCACCAGGTCGCTTTCCAGCATCATGATGTATTCGTTGGTGCGCACGGCGAACAGCTGATTGTAGCGAAGCCGCTGTTCGCGCGTGAGCGTCCGATAGACCGGCGAATGGTAGAGCTGGGTGAACTCCTCCGGAATGAAGGGGCGCGAAAAATCCAGCTTGCCGATGGACAGCCGCCTCGTCCGGCGCGCCGGGTCGGCGGCCAGCTCCAGTATCCTCCCGCAATCCGGCCACTTGTCCGTCAAGGCGCCTCCTCTTGTTTCACGTCCTCCCTCCGCGCCGGCAGAAGGCCGTTGCGTCCATGCATCCACTTCGCCCAGAGCAGGTAGGCGCCGACGGGAGCGGCGATGGCCAGGCCCAGCAGCCCGCCGAAAACGGCGAGGGTCTGCCCCCAGCTCCCGCCGGCGGCCAGCGCCCCGCGCGCCCAGTGCAGCCCCGCCCCGTAAACGAACCCGAAGACGCCGAAGAACAGCGGCGCGTAATCCGTGGCGATGGCCGATGCGGGCTTCCCCTCCGCCCACGGCTGATTGTAGACTTTCAGAACGCCCGCGTGAATGGCCACGATGTCGTAGAGCCAGTTCCAGAAACCGAGCACCGAGGCCGTCACGAAGCCGCTGGCGAGAACGCCGCCAACGCCACGGCCCGCCGGCTCGAAGGCGAAGCCGGGCAGCGTCAGCAGCGCCGTCATGGAACCGAAGACGAAGCCGTGATGCGGGCGGAAGCGCCCCAGCCGCAGCCGCACGTCGAACTCCCAGACCCTCAGCACGTTGGTGCCGATGCCGGGCACGATGTAGGCGAAGGCCACGGGCACGCCCAGCGCCAGCGCCGCCATGCGGTGATCGCCCGCGTAATGGCGCAGCCACAGCCAGTAGCCCAGGGGCGTCAGCAGCGCCGGGGAGAGGTATTGGTAGAAATTCAGCAGCCGGCGCGTCATCTCCGCGCCCTCCCCAGCCCGAAGCGCATGCCGTGCTTCTTGAAGACCTCGCGGCGGAACAGCGGCGTGTATCGCCAGTAGCCCATCATGCGCCGCAAGGTGCGCATGTTGGTTTTCAGATCCATGAACCGCCGCACCAGCGAAGGAATGCTGTTGAACCGCGTCCGCGCCTCGTGGCAGGCCTCGGTCAGCTCGTCCGGCTCCATCAGGCGCGGCACGAAGGCGGCGTGATTGAACCTGTATTCCGGGTGCAGCCACCACACACCGTCATACAGCAGCCTCCCTTCCGCCTTCAGCCTCTCGTAGAGCGGGGTTTTCGGATAGGGCATGAGGATGTTGAAGGCGGCGAAGGTGAAACGGTTCTCCAGCGCGAACTCCACCGTTTCGCGTATGGTGTCCCGCGTTTCGTGATCGTAGCCCAGCGTGAACGCCGCCCATGTCTGCATGCCGTAGTCGCGCAGAATGGCGATTTCCTTGCGATAGCCGGAAAAGCCGGAGAGGTTCGGCGATTTCCTGGCGTTCAGCAGGTTGTCCCGGTTGATGCTCTCGAAGCCGATGACATGGCCCAGGCAGCCGCTCTTCATCATCAGGTCCATCAGCTCCAGGTCCTTCGTGATGTCGATGCTGGCCTGGGACACCCAGTTGATGCGCAGGGGGATGAGCGCGCGGCAAAGCTCCTTCAGGGCCTCGCGGTTCGATGCGATGTTGTCATCGACGAAAAAGACGAAGCGGCGCTCCAGCTGCTCGATTTCCCGCACGACGTCGCGAATGTCGCGCACGTGGTGGCTGCGGTCGAAATATTTCGACACGGCGCAGAAATCGCAGGTGAAGCGGCAGCCGCGGGAAAACTGCATCAGGCTGACGGGAAGGTATCCCTTGCCCCTGAATATGTCGCGGCGCGCCATGACGCCCCCTTGCTGGGCCACGCCGGGCCTGGCCGAATACAGCGGCGCCAGGCGCCCGGCGCGGGCGTCCTCAATGACCTGCCCCCACAGGGGTTCGGCGTCTCCCATGAACACACTGTCGGCGTGCCGGGCGGCTTCCTCCGGCAGCAGGGTCGGCTGGAAGCCGCCCATGATGACCTTCACCCCGCGGCGGCGGTATTCGTCGGCGATCTCGTAGGCGCGCCGGGCGGTATAGGTCTCCACCGTCAGGGCCACCAGGTCCGTCGGCTCGTCATAGGGGATGGCCTCCATGCGGTCGTCGTAGAGCACGACTTCCACGTCCGGCGGAGTCAGCCCCGCCAGAACCCCCAGGTTGAGCGGCTCCATGCGGCCCTCGTCCACATAGAGGCTGTGCTCCCGCGTGCCGATGGTCGGTTTTATCAGCGTCAGCCTGATGCCTTCTCTCCCAGCAGCTTGTGTTGCTTGTTGCGGATTTCGTGCCGCGAAATGAAATTGCCCAGCAGCATGGTCTTCAGGTTTCCCGGTCGGCGCCAGATCTGCGGCTGACGCAGCGCCCGCCTGAAGATCGACGAATGGCTGTAGAAGATTTCCCGCGCCCGCATGCAGCCCTCCTCCAGCTCTTCCGGCGTCATGCCGCGCGGGCGGAAGATGGCCTTGCCGTAGCGATAGGAGGGATCCAGCCACCATTTCTCGTAAAGCAGCCGGTTCTGTTTCCTCAGCCTCTCGTAGAGGGCCGTTCCCGGCGTCGGCGTCAGGGGGTTGAAGTTGGCGATGCACAAATTGGCCTCGAGAGCGAATTCCACCGCCCTGTCGAAGCTCTCCGGCGTGTCCGCGTCGTAGCCGAAGACGAAGGTGCCATAGATCATGATGCCGCGCTCATGAAACCGCCGGACCACCGCGCCGTATTCGCCGGAGCCGTTCCATTTCTTCCTCATCTGCACGAGATTCCGCCTCTCCAGGCTCTCGAACCCTATCAGCACCAGCATGCATCCCGCCTCCCGCATCAGGTCGAGCAGGGCCTCGTCGCGGGAAACATCCAGGCTGATCTGACAGCACCATTTCAGCCGCAGGGGAACGAGCGCGCGCAACAGCCGGACCAGGTAGTCCCGGTGGGAAAACAGGTTGTCATCGACGAAGAAAACCAGCCGGTTGCGCGGCAGGGTGCGCAACTCCTCGACGATGTCCTCCACCGGCCTGAGGCGCAAATCGTGCCCGTAGAAGGCGTGGATGGAACAGAAGTCGCAGACGAACCGGCAGCCGCGCCCGGCCTGAACCAGGGAAAGCGGCGCGTATTTCTTCCCCCTGAATATGGAATGGTCGGCCTTCAGTCGCAGGTCTTCCCTCCGCCCCCGCCCCCCGCCGGAGGCGCCGTAGAGAGGTTTCAGCCCACCCCTCGCCGCGTTGCGCACCACTTGCGGCCAAACCCGCTCGCCGTCTCCCACGACGACGGCGTCGCAATGCCGCGCGGCCTCCTGCGGGCGCAAGGTCGGGTGATGGCCGCCCATGACGACGGGAACGCCCCGGCGGCGGTATTCATCGGCGATCTCGTAGGCGCGCCGGGCGGTGAAGGTTTCCACGCTCAGCGCCACCAGATCGGCGTCTTCATGGGTCACGGGTTCGATGCGTTCGTCCACGAGCACGGTTTCCACGCCTTCCGGGGTCACCGCGGACAGGAAGGCGAAGGCCAGGGGCGTCATGGCGTCCCGCGAGCGGAAATCGGCGAAATTGGGACGTATGAAAAGGATTTTCCGCATCAATCGCAATCGCTTCCGAAAACGTCTCCCCCGCGCCGACAATATCGGCCAGAGCCTATGTGGTTTTGATATTCCGTTCAATATATCATATCCTCGCCGCCACCGGCGCCCGCGCGCGGACGATCCAGCCGCCGGTCGTTCGGCCATGTCGCCCTGGGGCGGGCGCGGCGGCGGGCGGCGGAAACGCCTTCATTCGCCGGATGGAAGACGGAAAGCGGAATGCCCAGGTTGCGCGCCAGGTACATGCCCGTCGGCATGATCGACGAAGCGTTGCGCAAGGAACTGTTTTCGTTGTTCGAGCGATATTACGCCGACGTGGACTACGAGCGTTTCCGCCGCGACATGATGGAAAAGGACGGCCTGATCCTGCTCGTGGGGGAGGACGGCGCCCCTCGCGGCTTTTCGACCCTGGGCGTTTCCCGCCACGAAATCGGCGGCGAAACCATCCGGGCGCTGTTTTCCGGCGACACCATCATCGATCACCGCTACTGGGGCGAACACGCCTTCGCCCTCGCCTGGCTGCGCCGGGCCGGCGAGATCTGGCGCCGGGAGCCCGATGCGCCGCTCTACTGGTTTCTCATCGTCAAGGGCTTCAGGACATACAGATACCTGCCCGTGTTCGCCCGCGAATACTGGCCCCACCCCCATCGCCCCATGCCGGAGCGCATCCGCATCATCCGCGATCATCTCGCCACCGAAAGATTCGGCGAAAACTACGATCCGCGCGGCGGAATCGTGCGTTTTCCAAAGCCGCGCGGGCGCCTGAAGCGGCCCTGGCTCGAGTTGCCGGAAAACCTGCGCGACAGGCCGGAGGCCCGCTTCTTCCGGCGGCTGAACCCCCATCACGCGCGCGGCGACGAGCTGGTCTGCCTGGCCGAGCTCAGCCCCGGCAACATGCCGCCGTTCGCCGCCCGCGTCTTTTCCCGCGAGTCCGGCGAATGAAGCGGCACTGGCGCGAAATCCTCGCCCTCGCGCGGGTGGAACGCGAACGGTTCCTCGCCGCCGCGCGCGACCTCGCCCGCGCCCAGGAGCGCGTGCTGAAAGCCATTCTCGCCGCCAACGCCCGCACGCGCTTCGGGCGCGAACATGGTTTCGCCGCCTGCGCCGGCCCCGACGACTACCGCGCCAACACGCCCGTCAGCCGCTACCATGACCTCGCCCCATACATCCGGACCATGCTCGACGGCGAGGAAAACGTGCTTTGCCACGAGCCCGTCACCGCCTTCGACCTCACCTCCGGCAGCACATCGGCGCGCAAGGTCATCCCCTACACGCCCTCCGGCCTCGCCGCCTTCCGTTCGGCGCTCATGACCTGGATGGCCGACGTTCTGGACGCCATGCCGGAGATCATGAGCGGCCGTTTCTACTGGGCGCTGTCCCCGGCCACGGGCAAGCGCGGGCGCACGCGGGCCGGCGCACCCGTCGGCCCGCTCGACGACGCGGTTTTCTTCGGCCCCCGCGCCGCCGCGCCGCTGGCGGAGCTGTCCGTCGCGCCGCCCACGCTGGCGCTGGAAAGAGACATCGCGCGCTGGCGCACGCGCACCCTGTGCCACCTCCTCGCCGCGCCCGATCTGACCCTCGTCTCCATCTGGAGCCCCACCTTCCTGACCGCCCTTCTGCGAAGCTTCGCGGCGCGCCCCGAACCCGTGCTGCGCGCCCTGGCCGACGGCGGCGAGGGCCGCCCGCCCCATGCCCGCCGCGCCGCCATGCTGGAGGCCATGTTGCGCCGGGGCGGCCTCGACGCCCGCCGAGTCTGGCCGAACCTGCGCCTCGTGAGCTGCTGGACGCACGCCGGCGCGCGCCGTTTCGTCCCGGC
>JALVFB010000428.1 GCA_027030295.1 Hyphomicrobiales bacterium | reverse complement strand
CGGACGAGCACGCGCAAGGCGCCCTGCGCATCCGCGAAGAGCGCATCCGCTGGCTGGAGGAGCGTATCGACGCCATGAACGCGCATCTGGAGCCTTTGCGTTCCTTCGTGCTGCCGGCGGGCGGCCCGGCGGCGGCGCACCTACACTTCGCCCGCGCCGTGACGCGGCGGGCGGAGCGGGCGGTGAGCGCGCTCGGGGATACACCCGGTGAATGGGTGAGCCCGCAGGCACTGTCCTATCTGAACCGTCTGTCGGATTGTCTGTTCGTGATGGCGCGGCTGGCCAATGCGGGCGGTGAGGTGTTGTGGCGGCCGGCGGGCGGCGAAAACGGGGGTGTGTGATGTTCTTTCCGCTCTATGACAAGAATCCGCTGAAGGTGATCCGTTTCCAGATGGTCACGGTGACGCTGCTGGTTCTCAACGTCGGCATTTTCCTGTGGATGCAGTTCCTGATGGAACCGCCCGTGCGCCACGGGCTGTATCTCTCCTTCGGGCTGGTGCCGGCGGTGATGACCGGCAAGGCGGCGCTGGCCGAGAAACTGCATCTGATCCCGGCGCTGGCCAGTGTCGTCACCTACATGTTCCTGCATGGCGGCTGGATGCATCTCATCGGCAACATGGCCTTTCTCTGGGTGTTCGCCGATAACGTGGAAGACAGCTTCGGCCATGTGGGCTTTCTGCTGTTCTACATCGCCTGCGGCATCGTCGCGGGGCTGTTCTTCCTGCTGTTTTCACCGTCCGCGCGGGTGCCGCTGGTTGGCGCATCGGGCGCCATTTCGGGCGTGCTGGCGAGCTACCTGGTGCTGTTTCCGCGCAGCCGGGTCTTTTCCGTGCTGGGAGTGGTGCCCATCAGCCTGCCGGCGCTGTGGCTCTTGCTGGCGTGGCTGGCGTTCAATTTCTTCTTTTTCGTGACGGAAAGCGTGACCGGAGGCGGCGTGGCCTGGGTCGCCCATCTTGGCGGTTTCGCCGCCGGGCTGGTTTTCACCCTGCTGCTGCGCAATCGCCTGCGCCTGCGGCTGGCGCGCGGAGCGGCCCTGCGGCGGCAGCAGCAACGGCGGGAGGTGTGAATGCGCATTCTGGTGCCCATCCGCCAGACGGTGGATCACAACGTGGTGGTGCGCCCGCTGCCGGATGGTTCCGGACCGGACGTGGCCGATGCGCCGCGGGCCATCAATCCCTTCGACGAAATCGCGCTGGAAGCGGCGCTGCAAATGCGCGAGGGCGGCACGGCGGAACAGGTCATCATCTGCGCCATCGGCCCCGCCATGGTGGAAAAGGCGCTGCGCACGGCGCTGGCCATGGGCGCGGATGCGGCCATCCACGTGCCGATGGAGGATTTCCCGCAGCCGCCGACAGTGGCGGCGTTGCTGGCGGCGCTGGCGCAACGGCAGGACGTGGCGCTGGTGCTGATGGGCAAGCAGGAAATCGAGGGCGATTTTGGCGTGGTGCCGCAGATGCTGGCCGGACGGCTGGGCTGGCCGCAAGCGCTGTTCGCCGCCGGGATTCGA
>JALVFB010000427.1 GCA_027030295.1 Hyphomicrobiales bacterium | reverse complement strand
ACATGAGGTCGCCTTCCCAATGGCCACCTTCGCTGCGGTCATTGACCCGAGGCGGCCTGTCATGGATGGATTTTCTGTCCGGGATGAGGAACTTGCTGCTTCTGGCCGGTTGCAAGCGACACTTCGACCTGCGCTGCGGCAGCAGCTGCCACAGCTTGCGTGCCCGCTGGGCGGAGGCGTGGATGGTTTCGTGCGAGACGTATGGAAGCGCCTTCTCGTTGCCTGCTTTCAACCAGCCGGCGATGGCCTGCGGCGTTCAGTTTTCATGCAATCTGTCGATGACGAACCGGCCCAGTTCCTCGATGCGATCGAGAATGCAGCCACGGCGGCGGCGGGCCAGATATCGGTTCTGCGCCGTGTCGGGATTGTAATGGCCGTCCTTGTTGGCGTTACGGCGCAATTCGCGAATGATGGTGGAGCGGGCGCGCCCAAGCTGGCGAGCGATGGCGGCAATGGATGCGCCCTGTGCGCGCAAGCGGGCGATAGTGGCCCTTTCATCGGGGGTGAGATGGGAGTATTGTGGCGTGGTGCAACGCCTCCTTTGATTATGGGCCAACATGCCGCGCATGCGGCGGGTGGGGATGTTGCACTTTTTACCCTGAAACGCGCTCCGGCTCACCGGAAGGATGGCTCTCAGCGCAACCGGTGCACTTCAAATTTGAGAATTTCATCTCTTATCGCGACGATCGTCGTTCCGGTCGCTCTGCGCGTATGAAAAATGAAGCTGGTGGCCGCCAGCGGCGGAGATGCTGGAAAAGGAACAAACGTGCTTTTGCCGCGACGATCGCCGTGCCGGACGCTTTGCGTCTGCCAAATGCAAACTGGCGACTGCCAGTGGCGGAGAGGGAGGGATTCGAACCCTCGAGACGGTTACCCGCCTACACGCGTTCCAGGCGTGCGCCTTCGACCGCTCGGCCACCTCTCCGCAATCGTTTCGTCCCGTTGCCTGCCGGGCGGCAACCGGACGACAAGGGAAATAGACGAAACACGCGGCGCCTTCAAGCATCAGATGCGTTCATTCGCGCGCCGATGAAGTCGGCGACGCAATCGGCGGCCATGTCCATGTTGCCGGCCCAGGTTTCGCCGCTCTTCACCCGCGGCTTGAAGTCGTGATCGCCATCGGGCAGCCAGCAGAAGCGGATGGTGTCCGACAACGCATATCCTTCCACCTCGTCGCGCCGGCCGAAAGGATCGCGGTCGCCCTGGCAGACGAGCGCGGGCGCGCGCAGGCTTTTCAGATGATCGGTGCGCAGGTTCCGCGGTCTGCCCGGGGGATGGAACGGATAGCCCAGGCAGACAAGACCGGAAATCGCATCCGCGGCGAACAGTTCATCCGCCAGCATGGAGGCCACGCGCCCGCCCATGGACTTGCCGCCGATGAACGGCCGCCGTCCCCGTTCCGTCCAATACGCCACGCGGACGCGGTATTCATCCATCAATCGTTCGGCCCTGGGGGGTGCAATGCGCCGGCCTTCGCGTTCGGCCCGGGCCATGTAGGCGAAATTGAACCGCGCCACGGCCAGGCCGCGATCAATCAGGCGGCGGGTCATCTTCTCCATGAAGGCGCCGCGCATGCCGGCCCCCGCCCCGTGCGCCAGAATCAACAGGGGGACGGCGTCGGGGTCGCGGCCGGCCGGGGCGTCGAGCAGCCAATCTTGCGCCGTGATCATGGCCGTTTCCCCGCCTTCTCCTCGCTGGGGGCGGTCTGCCGGCCTTGCGCCGGCGGCGACAAGGGCAGAAAACGGCGCGCCAGGATGCGCAGCTCGCCATCTTCCTGCAACAGATCGAGTTGCCGGTCGAGGAAGTCGCGCAGTTCGCGCTGGCCCGCGCGCACCGCCATGGACAGGTGGTTGTAGGCGAACAGGCGGTCGTTGATGACGCCTTCCAGCAGCCGGCAGCAGTCCGCGGCCGTCTTGCCCGGCAGCCAGAAGGCCAGTTGCAGCCAATCGGCGAACAGCACGTCGGCGCGCCCCTCCTTCAGAGCGGTGGCGGCGTGGATGAAATCGGGCTGCGGCGCGATGCGGGTGCCGCCCAGGTGGCGGCGCAGCCAGCGGGCGTGCACCGTGCCCTTGACCACCGCTATGCGCCGGCCGGCGAGCGTGGCGAAGTCCGCGCGCCCAATCCTGGCGTCGCGGCGCACGGCAAAACGGGCCAGCGCCCGGAAATAGGGGCGGGTGAAATCCATCTTGCGCCACGCCGCCGGCAAGGGACGCGGGCCGGCCACGATCACGTCGCCCCGGCCATCGAGCAGGGCCTGCGGCAATTCCGCCACCGGCCGCGCGATGAACCGGCAACGGATGCGCGCCCTGCGGCAGACGGCCTGGGCCACGGCCACGGCATAGCCCGTCAGCGCGCCGCGCCGGTCGCGAAAGGCAAAGGGCGGCAGGTCTTCCGGCACCAGCAGGCGCACCCGCTCCACACGCGAGCGGGCGGTCTTGGCAAGCGATGCATCCAGATGCCGGAAGACCGGCACCGCATTGTCCTGTGGCGCCGCTTGCGCCGTCATCGTCGGCAGCGGCAAAACGAGCAGGACGGCCGACGCCAGCATGGCGCGACACTTGCCGCGCATCTCAACCAAAAAATGTATGCGGTTGCAACTTTTGCGAGTTTTCCACATGTTTCTCACACGCAGCAATCTATTGGCGAAACGATTCGTCCGCATCCCGCGCAGATAGGAAAACGGAAGGCAACCAAACCGAAAAAACCGGTGTTCCGCATCGACTCGCCCCCGGCTGTTCTGTTCATCATGTGTAGGAGGGAGGGGTCGTTCTTGGCAAGGCCATTCCGGCGGAAAATGGGGGGTGGGGGATGTTCGTTTTCGTGCCGGACAGGTATCGGGCGCATGTTCTGGCGCCGGTTCTGCGTTTGCGCCACGCCTTGCCACGAATGCAGCCGCAGGCCTTGCGACGCCATCTGGGAAGGCTTTCGCGAGAAGAGGCGGCGCTGGTGCGCCGGCACCGTTTCGTGCCGTTGCCGAACAGGGGGCTGTGGCGGCCCTGTGTCGTGACCGATGCCGCCTCCGTGCGGGCAGCGACCTCCTTTGGCGGCATTCCCGTCGCCCGCGTGCATCCGCGCACGCTCGCCCTGGCGATGCAGGATGCGTTCGGCCGCGGGATCGTGGATGTGGCGACCCATTCGCTGGCGACGGAGCATCCGCATCTTTCCGCCGCATGGCGTTTCCGGGGAATGCAGTTGCCCGGCTTCATCATCCTGGTTCTGGCGGCGGTGCTGGGAATGTGGCTGGCGCCGGCGGCGAGCGCGGCCGTGCTCACGGTCGTTTTCGGCAGTCTCTATCTGGTGCAGGCGTCGCTGTATCTGTCGGCGGCGTTCTCTCCCGCCCGGCCGCGGGGAACGCCCGCTCGTCTGCTCACGGAGTCGGAGCTGCCCGTCTATACCGTGCTGGTGCCGTTGTATCGGGAGCGCAGGGTGCTGGCGCAGCTGTTTCGCGCGCTGGCCAGGCTGGATTATCCGGCGGACAGGCTGGATATCAAGCTGCTGGTGGAAGAGGAGGACGATGAAACCCGCGGCGCGCTTTCGGCCTTCGTGTTGCCGGATTACATGGAAGTGCTCGTCGTGCCCGAAGGCCAGCCGCGCACCAAGCCCCGGGCGCTGAACTTTGGCCTGGCCTTCGCTCGCGGCGATCTGGTGTGCATTTTCGATGCCGAGGACGTGCCACATCCGGCGCAGTTGCGGGTGGCGGCGTCGATGTTCGCGGAAGCGCCGGAAGAGCTGGCCTGTCTGCAGGCGCCGCTGGCCTGGCACAATGTGCATCGCAACTTCTTCACCCGCATGATCGGCATTGAATACGCGGCGCATTTTCATGTCATTCTGCCGTGGCTGGCGGCGCTGGGACTGCCGTTGCCGCTGGGCGGCACCTCCAACCATTTCCGGTTGCGGGCGTTGCTGGACGTCGGCGGCTGGGATCCGTTCAACGTGACGGAAGACGCCGACCTGGGGATGCGGCTGAAGCGATTTGGCTGGCGCGTTTCCATGCTGGATCGGGTGGGCACGCTGGAGGAGGCTTGCGAGACGCATCGGGCCTGGCGGCATCAGCGGGCCCGCTGGATCAAGGGCTGGTTGCAGACCCTGATGGTGCATTTGCGCCAGCCGCCGCGTTTCGTGCGCGAGGCCGGCATTGGCGGTGAGTTGGTGTTGCTGGCCATTCTCGGCGTCGGCGTTTTCGGCGCGCTGCTGCATCCGCTGTTGCTGGGCTGGACGCTATGGGACCTGTTCCTGGCGCCGCCGCATGTGGCCTCCACCGGCGAGGCGCTGTTGCGCGCCCTGTCGCTGGTGGTGCTGGGAGCGGGCTATGCGGGCGCCCTTGCCGTGGCCGTGGTCGGGGTGCGCCGCACTGGTCAGTGGCGGCTGCTGCCGTGGGTGGCGCTGTTGCCGCTCTACTGGCTGTTCATCTCCGCCGCCGCCTGGCTGGCGCTGTGGGATTTCTTCCACCGCCCGCATCACTGGCGCAAGACCAGCCATGGTCATCGGCTGCTGCTGAAATGATGCCGGCTTGCATGGGCGGTGGGTGGTTTTTCATGCATTCAGTTATGAAATGCTGGCACGCCGCGGCGCTTTCATGATATGGGAGCGGCGAACCGCAGCAGGGAACCCCGCGCATGAGCGAACACAAGCCCAACACCTTCACCGGCATGCCGGACGCGGATGGCCGCTTCGGCCTCTATGGCGGGCGCTTCGTGGCCGAAACGCTGATGCCGCTGATCCTGGAGCTGGACGCGGCCTATCGCGCGGCGAAGGAGGATCCGGCGTTCCGGGAAGAGATGGATCATTTCCTGAAGCATTACGTGGGCCGTCCCTCGCCGCTGTATTTCGCCGAAAGGCTGACCGAGCACCTGGGGGGCGCGAAGATCTACTTCAAGCGCGATGAGCTGAACCATACCGGCGCGCACAAGATCAACAACGTGCTGGGGCAGATATTGCTGGCCCGGCGCATGGGCAAGACGCGCATCATCGCCGAGACCGGCGCTGGCCAGCATGGCGTTGCCACGGCCACCGCCTGCGCCCGCTTCGGGCTGGATTGCGTCGTTTACATGGGCGAAGTGGACGTGGAGCGTCAGCAGCCGAACGTGTTCCGCATGAAGCTGCTTGGCGCCGAGGTGGTGCCCGTCTCCGCCGGTTCGCGCACGCTCAAGGACGCGCTGAACGAGGCCCTGCGCGACTGGGTGGCGAACGTCGAGAATACCTTCTACTGCATCGGCACCGTGGCCGGGCCGCATCCCTATCCGGAAATGGTGCGCGATTTTCAGTCCATCATCGGGCGCGAGGCGAGGGAGCAGATTCTCGAGGCCGAGGGGCGGTTGCCGGATGCGCTGGTGGCGGCCATCGGCGGCGGATCGAACGCCATGGGGTTGTTCCATCCGTTCCTGGATGATGCGGAGGTGGCGATGTATGGCGTGGAGGCCGCCGGCAAGGGGCTTTCCACCGGCCTGCACGCGGCCTCCATCCTTGGCGGACGGCCGGGCGTGCTGCACGGCAACCGCACCTATCTGCTGATGGACGAGGAAGGGCAGATCACGGAGGCGCATTCCATTTCCGCCGGGCTGGATTATCCGGGCATCGGGCCGGAGCACGCCTGGCTCAATGACGTGGGCCGGGTGAAATACGTGGCGGCCACGGACGAGGAGGCTCTGGAGGCCTTCCAGCTGTGTTCGCAGCTGGAGGGAATCATCCCGGCGCTGGAACCGTCGCACGCGCTGGCGCACGTGATGAAGATGGCGCCGGAGATGGACAGGGACGAGATCATCATCATGAACATGTGCGGCCGCGGCGACAAGGACATCTTCACCGTGGCCAAGCACCTGGGCGTGGAGCTGTAGGAAGCCGGGAACGGATACGAGGTGTGTGCCTGCTTTCCACCGCTGTCAAGGGCGCGGAGCGCCGCCGAAGGCGGGCAAGGCCCCTTGACAGCGGTGGAAAGCAGGCAAATCGTGAAGTTGCTTCCTCCCCTCGCGGGCAAGAAAAGCGTTCTGGAACGCTTTTCTTGCCCGCGAGGGGAGGACAATGATCAGATAATCAAGAGAAGTTGGCGCATGAGCAACGAGCCGCGCACCCGCATCGCCGAGACCTTCGAGCGCCTCCAGCGTGAGGGCCGCAAGGCGCTGGTGACCTTCATCACCGCCGGCGATCCGGATCTGGATACCTCGCAGCGCATTCTCGACGGCCTGCCGCAGGCGGGCGCGGACGTGATCGAGCTGGGGATGCCGTTCACCGACCCCATGGCCGACGGCCCGGCCATTCAGCTGGCCTCGCAGCGCGCGCTCAAGGCGGGTCAGACCATGGAGAAGACGCTGGCGATGGTGCGCCGCTTCCGCCAGGAGGATGACACCACGCCCATCGTGCTCATGGGCTATTACAACCCGGTCTACGTCTACGGCAACGAGCGCTTCCTGGGGGATGCCAAGGACGCGGGCGTCGATGGCCTCATCATCGTCGACCTGCCG
>JALVFB010000426.1 GCA_027030295.1 Hyphomicrobiales bacterium | reverse complement strand
AGCAGCAGCCAGAAGTCGCGCGGGCAGGTGACCTCCAGCGCGCCGGTCTTCTTCGGGCGGAAATAGGTGGAGCCTTTCGGCGTGTTGGACACGGCGAAGAAGTAGAAGGCGCCGTAGAGCATGGCGATGACGCCGGAAAGGGCGATGGCCCAGCGCCAGCCGTTCTCGCCGCCGAACATGAGCGCGATGGCGGGCAGGGTCATGGCTGCCGCCGCCGAGCCGAAGTTGCCCCAGCCGCCATAGATGCCTTCCGCCAGGCCCACCGTCTTCGCCGGGAACCACTCCGAGATCATGCGGATGCCGATGACGAAGCCGGCGCCGATGAACCCTTGCAGGAACCGCAAAATGGCCGCCTGCACGAAGTCCTGGCTCATGGCGAAGGCGACGGAAATGGCGCCGCCGATGATGAGCAGGGCCGAATAGACCTGCCGCGGCCCGAACTTGTCCACCAGCATGCCGATGACGATGCGCGCCGGGATGGTCATGGCCACGTTGAGGATGAGCAGGGTCTTCAGCTCCTGCTTGCTCAGGCCCAGCGACTGCTGGATCATGCCCAGCAGCGGCGCGTGGTTGAACCAGACGTAGAAACTGATGAAAAAGGCGATCCAGGTGAAATGCAGCACGCGGATTTCCGGGCGGTGGAACGCCAGCGGATTGAGCCGCGCCGGTTGCTCCTTGCTCATGATTCTGCCTCCGTCGAACGATTGCCGTGCACTCGGGCGCGCCCGGCGCCAGTCACCGACGGCAAGGGCAAGAGGCGTGCCAGCTTCCACGATGCGGAATGAAATTCAGAATTTCTCATGAAATCACGCATTTAGCACAAAGCCCAATATTTAGGCACATTCTTACCTGCACAAAAACAATGCATCCCCTTGAGGGGTATGCCCGCTTTTCAGGCAATGGAGGGCGGAGCGCCAGCATTTCAACCGTTCCGGGCTTTCTTGCAAAAATCCTCACTTTACAACGACTTGCAAGGTTCTTTCTGGCAGGGGCGCGTTTTGGCACGTCCCTTGCCTCTCCGGTGGCGGGTCGCGGGCGCAAAAGGCCCGGCATCGTCATGCGAAACCTCGAAACTGGCAGGGAGCCATGAACGTTCACAGCAATCCGGAACGCGAGCGCCTCGTCGTCATCGGCAACGGCATGGCCGGCGTGCGCGCGGTGGAGGAAATCCTCAAGCTCGATCCCGAACGTTATGCCATCACCGTCATCGGCGACGAGCCATATGGCAACTACAACCGCATTCTGCTGTCCCCGGTGCTGGCGGGCGAGAGCACCATCGACGACATCATGCTCAACCCGCCCGAATGGTATGAGGAAAACGGCATCGAGCTGATTGCCGGCGTGCGCGCCAAGCGCATCGACCGCGCGCGGCGCGAGGTGGAACTGGCCGATGGCCGCCGCGTGCCCTACGACAGGCTGATCATCGCCACCGGTTCGCGGCCCTTCATCCTGCCCGTGCCGGGCAACGATCTCGATGGCGTCATCGGCTTTCGCGACATCGCCGATGTC
>JALVFB010000425.1 GCA_027030295.1 Hyphomicrobiales bacterium | reverse complement strand
AAACGGCCCAGCAACACGATGGGCGGCGCCGTAACGTCGCTTTCCGCCGGCATCTCGGCGGATGCACCCGCCCGGGGAGAATTGTGAAATAGCATGTCTTCCTTCCTGCTCCACAACATGCCCTGCTTCTCCCCAGCGGCGGCAATTTCCAATCTCGGGCCACATCATAGACGCTCCTTGTAAATGTCGGGTAAAGCCCTTGCCAGCAATGCGCATGATGCCTATCAAATGGGCGGAAGTCTCACGGGGCGTAGCGCAGTCAGGTCAGCGCATCTGCTTTGGGAGCAGAGGGTCGCAGGTTCGAATCCTGCCGCCCCGACCAACGTGATGGAAAGGAGAGCGGCGAGACATGGTGGCGCGCATCTACAAGCCGGCGAAAAGCGCCATGCAATCCGGCGAGCGGCGCACGCAGCGCTGGTGCCTGGAATTCGAGCCGGAGCAGCCCTATGGCCGCGAACCGCTGATGGGCTGGACCACCATGAGCGACATGAAGCGGCAGGTGAAGCTGTTCTTCCCCACCCGCGAGGCGGCCGAGGCGCACGCGCGCAAGCATGGCATTCCCTACATCGTTTTGCCGGAGCACCAGCGTCGGGCGAAGCACAAGTCCTACGCCGACAATTTCCGTTTCGGCCGCAAGGTCAACTGGACGCACTGAGCATGCCCGCCCGGGCAATGCCTACCTGCGGCCTGGCCCCGTAGCTCAGCTGGATAGAGCAACGGACTTCTAATCCGTCGGTCGGAGGTTCGAATCCTCCCGGGGTCGCCATTCCGCCACGCTATACTGCCGGGAAGGGAATCGGCAGGGACGATCTTTCATGCGCATTCTGCACACCGCCGACTGGCACCTGGGGCGCATTCTCCATGGCGTGCGCCTGACGGACGATCAGGCGCACGTGCTGGAGCAACTCGTGTCGCTGGCCAAGGAGACGCGCCCGGACGCCATCATCATCGCCGGCGACGTGTATGACCGCGCCCTGCCGCCGCCCGATGCGGTGGCGCTGCTGAGCGACACCCTGGCGCGGCTGACGGCGGAAACCCGGGCGCACGTCATCATCATCGCCGGCAATCATGACAGCGCCACGCGGCTGGGCTTCGGGGCGGAACTGCTGCGCGCCGCGCGGGTGCACGTGCATGCGCGCTTCTCGCCGGCCCCGGAGCCCCTGACGCTGGAGGACGCGCACGGCCCGGTGCGCATCTGGCCCCTGCCCTACGCCGATCCGGCGCTCGCCCGCAGCGTGACGAAGGAGAAGTCCATCGCCACCCACGAGGACATGTTCGCCCACCTGCTGGCCGGCATTCGCATGCGCATCGCCGAACTGCCGAAGGGCCGCGATGTGCTGTGCGCGCACGCCACCGTTCCGGGGGCGGAATCCGCCACCGACGCCGCGGATGCGGCGGAGCGCCCTCTGTCCATCGGCGGCGCCGAGGCGGTGCCGCCAGACCTGTTCGCGGGCTTTCATTACGTGGCGCTGGGACATTTGCACCGGGCGCAGAAGGCGGGTGCGGAACAC
>JALVFB010000424.1 GCA_027030295.1 Hyphomicrobiales bacterium | reverse complement strand
CCCGCCGCCGTCCCCGGAACGGACGCGACGGCGCCCGCCAATCCCTGAACCCTCCATTAGCATCGCGCCGAACGGGAGAAGACATCATGGCCATCTATGTTCTGGACGGGCACCGGCCCAAGCTGCCGCCCAGCGGCGAATCATTCATCGCGCCGACGGCGGCGGTCATCGGCAAGGTGGAGCTGGGGCGCAAGGTTTCCATCTGGTTCGGCGCGGTGCTGCGCGGCGATTACGAGTTCATCCGCATCGGCGACGGCACGAATATCCAGGACAATTCGGTGGTGCACACGGACTGGGGCTTTCCGACCACGGTGGGCGAGAACGTGGTGGTGGGGCACAACGTGATCCTGCACGGCTGCACCATTGGCAACAACGTGCTGGTGGGCATGGGCGCCACCATCATGAACGGCGCCGAGGTGGGTGACGAATGCATCATCGGCGCCGGCGCCGTGGTGCCGGAGGGGAAGAAGATTCCGCCGCGCTCGCTGGTGCTGGGCGTGCCCGGCAAGGTGGTGAAGGAAGTGAGCGACGAGCAGGTGGAAGCCATCCGCCGCAATGCCGAGGATTATCAGAAGGCCATCCCCCGCTACCTGCGCGGCCTCGAGGAGGCCTGACCTTGCAGGGCTTGTCCCCCGCTGGTAACATGTCACCGGCATGAAGATATCGGATGAAAAGCGAAAGGCACGGGAAAAGGCGCGGCGTTACCGACAGCGTTTGCGCATGAGAGGATTGCGCACGCTGCAACTGTGGGTGCCTGACACCCGGCGCCATGGATTTGCGAAGGAAGCGCGACGGCAGTCCCAGTTGGCGGCGACCGGCAGGGAAGAGCGAGAGGCACTGGATTTCATCGAGGCACTGGAAAGTGCCGACTGGTGGCCGGAGAAAGCTCCTGCCAGCGGGGAGAAAACGGAGTGAAACGCGGCGATATCGTAACCGTGGTCGCGCCAGGCGACTACGGCAAGCCGCGCCCCGCTGTCATCGTTCAATCCAATTTTCTCAACGATACCCATGCCAGCATCATGCTTTGCCTGCTCACGTCCGAACTTGTGGATGCACCATTGTTTCGCATCGATGTGGCTCCTTCTCCTGTAAACGGTCTACAAAAACCTTCGCAGATCATGGCCGACAAAATCATGACCGTGCGCCGGGAACGCATTGGCAAGCGTATCGGTTGTCTGGAAAAGAGGGTGATGAAGGAACTGGAGCGGGCGCTGGTCTTCGTGCTGGGCCTGGCGGACTGAAAAAAAGGCCGGCTCCGGTGGGGGATCCGAAGCCGGCAAGGTGCCCGGTCGTTGCGTGGGGGATGGGAACAGGGGGACAATCGACCGGGAGATGGGAGATCAACTCATCTGTTGCGTCCGAAAAAGCGGTTGTCCGCGATGGAGCGCCGGGTCAGCGCCACCCAGCGCCCGGGATGCTTCTGCGACTGGCGCATGAGATAGGTGTAGCCGGTGCGGTTCCAGGGCAGGATGCGCTCGCGCCGGTTGTCCAGCGCCAGGTCGCCGCGATCGGTGCGCACCAGCAGCACCGCGTGCCCGCCGCCCTTCTCGTCCAGCACCACGGCGATCATCATGGCCTCCGCCGGCAGGCCCAGCGCCTCCAGATAGCGCTTCTTTTCCAGCACGTAGTCCTCGCAGTCGCCGCGTCCGTTCGCCGGGTATTCCCACACTTCCGGCCGGCCATAGATCTCGTCGTCCGTCATCGGCTTCACGCTGTGATTGATGTAGGCGTTCACCTGTTTCAGCAGCGCCCAGCGTTGCGGCGTGAGACGAATGACACGCTGCCGGGCCGGCCCCACCGAGCGGCATTCCGACGGATGACGGCCACAGAAATCGACGAACCCGATGGGTGGCGTGGCGGGGCCAAAGCCGTTCAGATAGCTGGCGCGCGTCGTCAGCTTGCGAAATCCCGTTTCCGCTGCCGTGGCGTGGTTGATGAATGCATTGCCCACCAGGACCAACCCGGCCAGCAGCAGGGCATGCCCCCCCAGTTTTTTCCACATGGCATTTTCTCCTGTTCCCTGTTGACGCTCCGCCGGCTGTTCTTTTTGTTGTCCGGCATGCTGGAATGGTAGCAGGGAGGTTTTGCCGCCACGCTAAGTGGAATGGGCGAATTTTCCTGTGCCGCGGAGGCATTTGTTAACCATGGGAGGCGCCTTTCATGCATCAGAGACAGGAGGTCATCCGCGTGCCCACGCGCGGGCAGGGGCTGTATGAGATTACCGCCGAGGTGGCGCGCTTCGTGCGCGACAGCGGCGTCGAAACGGGCCTGCTCACCCTGTTCATCCGCCACACCTCGGCCTCGCTGGTGATCCAGGAGAACGCCGATCCGGACGTGATGCGCGATATGGCGGAGTTCTACGCGCGTCTGGTGGAGGAAGGCGCGCCCTGGTATCGCCACGTGATGGAAGGGCCGGACGACATGCCGGCGCACATCCGCTCCAGCCTCACGGACGTGTCTCTGACCATTCCCGTGGCCGCCGGCCGTCCGGCGCTGGGCACGTGGCAGGGCGTGTTCGTGTTCGAACACCGCCGCCGCCCCCACGAGCGGCAGGTGGTCGCCCACATCATCGGGGATCAGACCGGAACGCCAGGCGCATGAGCGACGTCACTCCGCCGCCGCTCTTGCCGCCGCCGACTTGCTGAGTTCCTCGGCCACCAGGAAGGCCAGCTCCAGCGCCTGCGCCGCGTTGAGCCTGGGGTCGCAGTGGGTGTGGTAGCGATCGCACAGGTCGGCCTCGCGGATGACGCGCGTGTTGCCGCCGGTGCATTCGGTCACGTCCTTGCCCGTCATCTCGATGTGGATGCCGCCGGCGTGCGTGCCTTCCGCCCGGTGCACCTCCATGAAGGCGCGCACCTCCGCCATCACCTTGTCGAACGGCCGCGTCTTGAACCCGGCGGAAGAGCGGATGGTATTGCCGTGCATGGGGTCGCACGACCACACCACGGCGCGCCCCTCGCGCTGCACGGCGTGGATGAGCGGCGGCAATCCGGCGGCGATCCTGTCGGCGCCGAAACGGGTGATGATGGTCAGCCGCCCCGGCTCGTTCTCGGGATTGAGAATGTCGATGAGGCGCAACAGCTCGTCCGGGGTCATGCCCGGCCCGGCCTTCAGGCCGATGGGATTCTTCACCCCGCGCATGAATTCCACGTGCGCGCCCGCCGGGTCGCGCGTGCGGTCGCCGATCCACAGGAAATGCCCGGACGTGGCATACCAGTCGCCGGTGGTGGAATCGATGCGCGTGAGCGCTTCCTCGTAGGGCAGCAACAGCGCCTCGTGCGAGGTATAGAAACTGGTGGAGCGCAGTTGCGGGGTATTGTCGCCGGTGATGCCGCAAGCGCGCATGAACCTGAGCGCCTCGGTGATGCGATCGGCGATCTCCTGATAGCGCTCCGTCGCCGGCGAATCCTTGAGAAACCCCAGCGTCCAGCGGTGCACGTGCTCCAGGTTGGCGAAGCCGCCGGTGGCGAAGGCGCGCAACAGGTTCAGGGTCGCCGCCGACTGCCGGTAGGCCTGCAACATGCGGTGCGGATCGGGCCGGCGCGCCTTTTCGGTGAAGGCGATGTCGTTGATGATGTCGCCACGGTAGGAGGGCAGCGCCACGCCCTCGCGCGTTTCCGTCGGCTCGGAACGCGGCTTGGCGAACTGCCCGGCGATGCGCCCCACCTTCACCACCGGCTGCCCGCCGGCATAGGTCAGCACCACCGCCATCTGCAGGAACACGCGGAAGAAATCCCGGATGTTGTCGGCGTTGTGCTCGGCGAAACTCTCCGCGCAGTCGCCACCCTGCAACAGGAAGGCACGCCCCGCCGCCACCTCGGCCAGCGCATCCTTCAACCGGCGCACCTCTCCGGCGAACACCAGCGGCGGAAAGGTGGAGAGCTTCTCTTCCACTTCCGTCAGCGCTTTGGCGTCGGGATATTCCGGCACCTGGCGGATGGGCTTCTCGCGCCAGCTTGCCGGCGACCAGTTCTTTGCCTTGGCATCCATGACGAACGATACGCTTTGGCCGGTTCGGGACACCGGCCCACATTGCCACATGTTCCTTCTATCGCCCGTTTGCGCCCGAATGGCAAGGCCCGGAAATTGCATGGCGGTCATGCCTTTCCCGGTTTGGGACAGGCATTTGAGGCGTCATTCACGACTGCTTCGGGGAAATTTAACCCTGCCGGATCATTAATACGGTCATTATGAAGCGCAAGGGTCTTGTTGGTGCGTCTGTAGGTGTCGTGTTGCTCGCCGCATGTGCGGCTGCGCCCTCACTGGCAGGCGCCGCGGAACACAGCGAACCGTCCGCCACCCGCCTGTTGGTGCAGGCCTATGCCGCCCTCGACAGGGGCAGGCTGCGGCAGGCCATCGGCCTGTATGACAGGATCGTCAACGGCAAGGCCAAGCTGCCGCCGGAGATGCTGGCCCAGGCCCTGCTGAATCGCGGGCTGGCGCACCAGAAGCTAGGGCAGGTGGATGCCGCCATCATCGATTATGACGCGGCATTGCGGATTTCGGCCCTGCCGCCCCGGGCGCGGGTGCGGGCGCTGTATAATCGGGCGCTGGCCTTCCGGGCGAAAGGAGACGCCGGGCGGGCCATCGAGGATCTGACCGCCGCCATCTACACCGATCCGGATTTCGGCGAGGCCTATTTCGCCCGCGGCAACATCCTGCACGAACGCGGCCTCTACTATCTGGCCCTGGCCGACTATGATCAGGCGCTGGCGCATGGGCATCCACACAAGCATCAGGTGCATTATGCCCGGGCGCTGCTGTTTTCCGCCCTCAACTCGCTGCCGCGCACCAAGGAGGCGTTGTATGCGGCGTTGAAGGAAAAACCGGACTATGAACCCGCGCGCCGGCGTCTTTCCGCCATCCTGAAGGGAAGACTGCCGAAGACGCGGCTGTTCGCCGATCTCGTGCGTCGTCCGGCCAAGCGCATCGTGGCCCGCATCTCGCCGGGCGATGAGAAGGGCGTGCGCACGGCGTCCGTCAGCATCGTCGGCGCGCCGGTGCTGAATCTGCGCAAGCCCCCGCAACGCCTGGCCGTGGCGCCGCCCGCGCCGGAAGAACGGACGTCGCCACGGCAGACGGTCCGACCGTGGCGGGTGGCCAGCCTGAAACCGGTGGCGCCGGCCCGCGCCGCGCAGCGTCCGGCCCACTTGGAAAAGGCGGACAGGACACCCGCGCCGACACCGCCCGCCCGTGAAAAGACACGCCGCACGACGACGGAAGGAAACGACGCCGCCCGCCAGCCGGCGGCGACCATACGCACCGCCACCATCACGCCGGTTTCCGCTCCGGCGGACGAGGGGATGGAAGCGCCGCGCAAAGCGGTCGTTTACGATGGCTGGGCCATTCAGCTGGCGTCGCAGCGTTCGGAAGAGGCGGCGCGCCGCCACTGGCAGCGGCTGGAATCGAAGGTGATGAAGACATTGACGAAGGGAAAGGCCGTGATCATGCAGGCCGAATTGCCGGGGCGTGGCGTCTTCTATCGCATCCGCCTGGTGGGCTATGGCGATCGCAAGATGGCGCGTCGCAATTGCCGCCTCCTCAAGCGCCGGCGCATCGACTGCCTGGTGGTGCGCGCCGGATCATGAAAGACGAATTGTCAGGATAATCCCACAACTGCCTTGCGATCCTGAAGTTCGGAAAACTGGGCCCGCGCTTGCGCGGGCCTTTTTCGTGCGTGCGAAAGGGCCTGTTTCCTGATAAGAAGGAGAGCGGCGGGAAATGAAACGGCATAGATGATACTCTGGGGAAGAGCGGCAGCATGGGCAGGCTGAGGGGCTATTTTCTGGCCGGACTGGTGGTGGTGGCGCCCATCGCCATCACCATCTGGATCGCCTGGTGGTTCATCTCCCTGTTCGACCGCTGGGTGAAGCCGCTCATTCCGGACATCTACAATCCGGACAACTATCTGCCCTTCACCGTCCCCGGCGTGGGGTTGATCTTCACCATCGTGGTCATCACCGTCATCGGCGCCTTCACGGCGAACCTGGTGGGGCGCTCGCTGGTCGGTTGGTGGGAGCGCATTCTGGAGCGCATGCCGGTGTTGCGCTCCATCTATCGCGGCACCAAGCAGATTTTGCACACCGCGCTGTCGCAGGGCACGCACAATTTCAAGTCCGTGGGGCTGATCGAATATCCCCGCCCCGGCGTGCATGTCATCGCCTTCATCGCGCGCGAACTGGATTCGGGGGACATCGGGCTCGACCCCGGCACGCCCATGTATGCCTGTTTCATGCCGACGACGCCGAACCCCACGTCCGGGTTTCTGTTCTTCGTGCGCCAGGAGGAGGTGCGGTTGCTGGACATCTCGGTGGAGGACGCCGCCAAGCTGGTCATCTCCGCCGGCCTGGTGGTGCCGGGCGACATTCCGAAGGAAGAGCCGGGAGAAGCGGTTTTTCTCTCCGCAAGGGACGAGCAGGACAAATCATACCAGGATGCATGAAGAACCACCCACCGCCCCGCGCCCCCACTT
>JALVFB010000423.1 GCA_027030295.1 Hyphomicrobiales bacterium | reverse complement strand
AGGATGTTGCCGGACTTGTCATCGTCGAACGTGCGCGTGTCCGATACCGTCAGCACGCAGATGTTCAGCGGCCGGAACGTCCTTTCTCCACCCCCATGCGCATGCGCCATGATGATCCTCCCTATCGCATCAGCGAGAACTTCTTCGTCAGATCGTTGAGCGTGCCGTTCTTCTCGAACAGGGCGACGCAGACGAATTGCGCCTCGTCCACCGTCACCGCGGCGGTGTTGGCCAGCTGCTTTTCGGTATTCTCGTCCACCATCTCCAACACCACCGCGTTCGCCGGCACACCACGCTCCTTCGCCGCGAGATAGAGCCGGCGCAGCAGGTTCTGGCGATCGGTCTTGATCACCACCACCGGCCAGCGGGCGATGCGCGCGTGCAGCGCCGCGCCCTTCGTGCGGTAATCCAGGAAATCCGCCGCCGCCTCCAACAGTTCCGGCGCGATGGCTGCCTCGCCTTTCGCCCCCGCCATGGCGGCGCCCGCGCGCAGCGCGCACAGCTTGTCCATCAGCCCGGCCATGGCGTGCCCCGCCACGTTGAACAGCCGCCCCACGTCGGCCTTGGAAAACAGCGCGACGATGAAGCGGTAGTCGTTGTCCTCATACATGGCCATGGCTTTCGCCCCCGTCTCATTTCGTCAAGCCGGCCGGCAATGGCCCGTCCGGCTCCAGCCCGCCCGCCAACGCCTCCCCCGGCACCTCCATGACCGCGGAAGGCACCAGCAGCGCCCACCCTTGCGCCAGCGGAATGGCGCCGCTCAGCCAGTTCTTGCCAAAGCTGCGCGCGCCCCGCAAGCGCGCTCCCGCATAACGCCGCAGCAGCGCCGCCAGCAGCTCCGCACTGCTCGCCGTTCGCGGGCCGATGAGCACCTCCAGCCGCAAGTTTTCGATGCGCCAGCCCGGCTTCGGCACGTCCAGCCAGCGCTCGCCTGTCGCCGTGCGCAGCCGCACCGCCTTCGCTCGCGGGCCGATGAACACGGCGGCCAGCCGCAGCATGCGCGCCACGTCGCCACCGGTGTTGTGGCGCAAGTCGATGACGAGGCGAGAGAAGGGTCCTTCCGCCAGCGCCGCCTTCAGCTCCGGCAATGCCTGAATGCCGAAGCGGCGCAGCTCCAGGTAAAGGCCACCGCCGGATAGTGCCCGCCGCGCCGTGATGGTGGGCCGCACTTTCACCAGGCGGATGGCGTCCGTGTCCGGCGGGCGCTGGCGCACGATGCGCGCCCGCGCCCCCAGCGCCCGCGCGATGATGCGCCCCGCGCACAGCGCGTCTTCGCCGCAGCGCTGGCGCAATAGGGCAAGCGGCGGCACCGGCTCCAAGGCCAGCGCCGCCGTCCGTTTCCATATGCGGGCGATGCCGCTTTCCGCCGCCGCCGGCGCGGCCATCAGCACGAAGACCAGGAATGCGCGCCAGGCGGTCATGCCGTCAGTGGCAGTAGTTGAGCGCGCCCACCATGTGCGCGCCCCACGGCTCCTCGCCCACGCCCTTGATATACTTGATGAGCTTGCGCGCGCG
>JALVFB010000422.1 GCA_027030295.1 Hyphomicrobiales bacterium | reverse complement strand
GGGCGGGGGCGCGGGGTGGTGGGTGGTTCTTTATGCATCTTGGTATGACGTCAGAATTTCCGGCGCAGGGACAGGCGCACCTGGTGCTCCGGTTTGCCGTCGGGGCCGGCCAGCACGAACGTGCGCTCGAAGGCATAGCCGGGCACCAGCCACAGCTTGCGCCAGATACGCCAGGCCAGTTCGGCGGAAACGCGCAGGGTCAGGCTGTCCGCGCTCCCCACGGCGTCGTCACGCTCCAGCTCCAGCCGCCCGCGCCAGTCGAGATCCCGACGCGGTTGCTGCTGAAAAAAGAGCCCCACGGTCTGCTGGCGCACCCTGCCGCTGTCCGCCGCGTCCTGCAGGTCGAAGGCCGCGTCCAGCCCCAGGCTGGCGGTGCGCACCGGCCGCCAGGTGATGGTGCCGTTCACGCCGATGCCGGAGAAATGCGTGCCGTCGTCATACTTGCGCCATTCGCCACGCACGCCCACCTGGCCCTCCAGCACCGGCCCGCGCAGCAACTCCACCCCGGCCTCGCCATAGGCCCCCTTCGAATCGGCGCCGCGCTTGCGCTCGCGCACGTCGCCGCCCACCTCGCCATACAGCGCCAGCGCCGGCGCCGCGCGCAACCGCAGACGCAATGAGGCGTGCGGCCGGATGTAGGGATCGTTGGTGTTCGCGTTGGTCTGGAAATCACCGGTGACGCCCACCGCCGCCGTCGCCTGCACGCGATGGCGCCGCCACTCGATGGACTGGGTGGCGTCCAGCTGATGCTCCAGCGCCAGCGACCGCGCCGTCAGCTTGTCGACCCGCCAGGACAGCGCCGTGCGCAGGGCGAGATCGCGCCGCGCGTCCAGCCGAAGCGCGGCGCCCACCGTGCCGTTCGCCTCGACGGGACCACGGCTCCAGGCGATGAATTCGCCATTGGCGGAAAAGGAAAGCTCATGCCGCGTCCAGTTGCTGGTCAGCCGCAGATCGGGGACGAAACGCGCCCCGGCGGCGTCGCGTTCGGAGGTCCAGGCCGCGCCCGTTGTTACCTCGCCCCGCAGCACGAAGGCCCCCATGCGGACGCCGCCATCGACGGTTTCCCGCCGCCGCCGCATCGTCGGAGTCGGAGGAGGTGGTGGCGGCGCGATGGTGTTGGTGATGGTGGGCGGCGTGGGCAATCTGTCGAGTTGTGGCGGACGAGGAGGTTGCGGCAGGGGGCTGGCCATGATGGGGCGCGGCGGCCTGGCCTGGCGCTTGCGATCATCGCGCGCCTCCGGCCCCGTGGCATCCCGCAATCGCAGGCCGGGCGCCGCCGGCGCGTTGGGCGCTTCCTGCGACAGGCCGGCGGTGCTTGCCGTCGACAGCAGGACCGCGGCGAGGACTGCCAGGATGATCGATGTGTTCTCCCCGTTCTTCATGCGCCCACCATGCCGGTTTATGGTTAACAAAGGCTCAATTGGCCGTGCCGCGCGGCAATCCAGCGCTTGCATCGGCCAGACGGCTGTGGTTTCCCCGACACAAGGAAACGGAGCGACCACATGGACGTTTTTCGCCAACGCTTGCAGGAAACCGCCGAGGCCATAGAGGCGCTGCTGGATCGCGCCCTGCCGCGTCCGGATACGGCGGCGGCGCCACGGCTGGCGGCGGCCATGCGCCATGCGGCGCTGGGTGGTGGCAAGCGTCTGCGCCCCTTTCTGGTGCGCGAGGCGGCGCGCCTGTTCGACGGCGACGACGCCCAGGCGCTGCACGTGGGGGCGGCCCTGGAATGCCTGCATTGCTATTCCTTGGTGCACGACGACCTGCCGGCCATGGATGACGACGACCTGCGCCGTGGTCGCCCCACCGTGCACAGGGCCTTCGACGAGGCCACCGCCATCCTCGCCGGCGACGCCCTGCAGACGATGGCTTTCCAGCTGCTGACCGACGAACGGGCGCTGCCCGACGCCGCCCTGCGCGCGCGTCTCGTCAGTGAGCTGGCGCGGGCTTCCGGCGAAGCCGGCATGGTCGGCGGGCAGATGCTGGACCTGGAGGCGGAGACGGCGGAAACGCACGATCCGGAACAGGTCGTCACCATCCAGCGGCTGAAGACCGGCGCCTTGTTTCGCTTCGCCATGCGCGCCGGCGCCCTGCTGGGCCGGGCCGGGGCAGAGGACATGGCGCGCATGGACGCGCTGGCCGACGCCATCGGGCTGGCCTTTCAGATCACCGACGATATCCTGGACGTGGAGGCCACGGCGGAAGAGCTGGGCAAGACCCCCGGCAAGGACGCCGCCGCCGGCAAGGCCACCTTCGTCGATCTGCTGGGGCTTGAAGGCGCGCGCCGCCGGGCGCGAGAGTTGCTGGAAGAGGCGCTGGCGGCCCTGTCGCCCCATGGCGAGAAGGCGGACGCCCTGCGCGCCGCGATGCATTTCATTGTCACGCGCCGTTACTGACGCCCTTCAGCAGATACTCGAGAAACTTCCGCGCCACCAGCGACAGCCGCCGCCGTTTCAGGTGCACCGCGAACCACTGGCGCATGAGCGGGAAATGCTCCACGTCCAGAATGCCGAGCGCCCCGGTTTCCGCCTCGCGTTCCACCGTCTGGCGCGGCAGCACGGACATGCCGAGGCCGGCCAGCACCGCCTGCTTGATGGCCTCCGCCGAGCCCAGCTCCATGGTCGGACGCACCGAAAGCCCGTGTTCGGCGAACAGGCTCTCCACCGCCAGCCGCGTGCCGGAGCCGCGCTCGCGCATCAGGAACCGCCCCTGCGCCAGCCGCTTCAGCGGAATGCCCTTCTTTTCCTTCAGCGGATGATCGGGCGGCGCGACGACCACCAGCGGATTGTCGAGGAACGGATGCGCCACCACGTCCAGCTCCTGGGGCGCCCGGCCCATGATGATGATGTCGTCCGCGCCGGTGCGCAGCCGCTCGATCACCTGCGCCCGGTTGGTGACGGAAAGAAACGGCTCCACCTGCGGATAGCGATGCAGGAAGTCGCCCAGGATGTGCGGCAGGAAATAGGTGGCCGACGTCACCGTGGCGATGCGCAAGTCCCCGCTCACCTCCCCGCGCAATTCCTGCGCCAGCTCGCTCAAGTCTTCCACCCGCGAGAGGATGTCGGTGGCCGCCTCGTGCACGCGCCGCCCCTGCGCCGTCAGACGCACGCCGCGCCCCACCGGCTCCAGCAGCTCCAGCCCCAGCGTGTCGGCCAGTTTCGCCACCTGCATGGAAACCGTCGGCTGGCTCAGGTGCAGCTCCTTCGCGGCGGAAGTGAAGCTTTCCAGGCGCGCCACGGCGGCGAAGATCTCCAGTTGCCGCATGCTGATGTGGCGCGCCAGCCGGGGAATCTTTTTCATAGATCATTCTCGATGCGTTTTATCGAAACAATCGATTTTTCCTTTAACACGATTTGTGCTTGAACGCCATCCAGACGGCGGCGGCGCCGCCGGTTTTCGCAACCGTCATTCGGGAGGGTTCCAAAAATGGCAATCGACCAATCCAGCCGTTACGCAGACCTCAGCCTCAAGGAAGAGGATCTGATCGCCGGTGGCCGCCACGTGCTCGCCGCCTACAAGATGAAGCCCATGCCGGGCTATGACTATCTCGCCACCGCCGCCCACGTGGCCGCCGAGTCCTCCACCGGCACCAACGTGGAAGTGGTCACCACCGACGACTTCACCCGCTCCGTGGACGCCCTCGTCTATGAAATCGACGAGGAGAAGGAGCTGATGAAGATCGCCTATCCCATCGAGCTGTTCGACCGCAACGTCAAGGACGGCCGCGCCATGGTCGTTTCCATGATGACCCTGATGGTCGGCAACAACCAGGGCATGGGCGACGTCGACTACCTGAAGCTGCTGGACTTCTACGTGCCGCATGCGCTGATGAAGCTGTTCGACGGTCCGTCCAAGAACATCGTCGACATGTGGCGGGTGCTCGGCCGCGACCTGGAAAACGGCGGCATGGTGGTGGGCACCATCATCAAGCCGAAGCTGGGCCTGCGCCCGCAGCCGTTCGCCGATGCCTGCTACCAGTTCTGGCTTGGCGGCGATTTCATCAAGAACGACGAGCCGCAGGGCAACCAGGTGTTCGCGCCGCTGAAGGAAATCATTCCGCTCATCGCCGACGCCATGCGCCGCGCCCAGGACGAAACCGGCGAGGCCAAGCTGTTCTCCGCCAACATCACCGCCGATGACCCCTTCGAGATGATCCGCCGCGGCGAGTTCATCCTCGAGGCCTTCGGCGAGAACGCCGATCACGTCGCCTTTCTGGTGGACGGCTTTGTCGGCGGCCCCTCGGCGGTCACCCTGGCCCGGCGCTATTTCCCGAACCAGTTCCTGCACTATCACCGCGCCGGCCACGGCATGGTCACCTCCGAGCGCACCAACCGCGGCTATTCGTTCCTGGTGCACATGAAGTGGGCGCGCATGCTGGGCGCCTCGGGCATCCACACCGGCACCATGGGCTTCGGCAAGATGGAGGGCAAGCCGGAAGACAAGCTGGCGGCCTACATGCTCACCGAGGACGAGGCCGACGGCGTTTTCTTCCATCAGCCTTGGTGGAAGATGAAGGCGACCACGCCCATCATCTCCGGCGGCATGAACGCCCTGCGCCTGCCCGGCTTCTTCGAGAACCTGGGCCACGCCAACATCATCCAGACCTCCGGCGGCGGCGCGCTGGGCCACAAGGACGGCATCGTTTCCGGCGCCAAGTCGCTGCGGCAGGCGTTCGAGGCCTGGAGCCAGGGCGTCGATCTCGTCGAATACGCCAAGGATCACCCCGAGCTGGCCGGCGCCTTCGAGAGCTTCCCGCACGACGCCGATAACCTCTACCCCGGCTGGCGCGAGAAGCTGGGCAAACACGCCTGAGGAACGAGGCGACAGCAGGGTGGTGATGCGCCACCCTCCGAAAGGGGGAGATGCCTGGGGGCCTATCGGCATCTCCCCTTTTTCACGAACCGGAAATGCGACTGAGAAGCAGGTGCGAATATGACCGACATCGACATTGCCCAGTATCTCGTCGAGGACGAACCCTTCTATCAGCCCACCGGCGAGGAGGTGGCGCTCTACGAGGCGGCATACGCCCGCCGCCTGCCGGTGATGCTGAAGGGCCCCACCGGCTGCGGCAAGTCGCGCTTCGTGGAATACATGGCGTGGAAGCTCGGACGCCCGCTGATTACCGTGGCCTGCAACGAGGACATGACCGCCGCCGACCTGGTGGGCCGCTTTCTGCTGGACGCCGAGGGCACGCGCTGGGCCGACGGGCCGCTGACCATCGCCGCGCGCATCGGCGCCATCTGCTATCTCGACGAGGTGGTGGAGGCGCGCCAGGACACCACCGTGGTCATCCACCCGCTCACCGACCACCGCCGCACCCTGCCGCTGGACAAGAAGGGCGAGCTGGTGCAGGCGCATCCGGACTTTCAGCTCGTCATCTCCTACAACCCCGGCTACCAGAGCCTGATGAAGGATCTGAAGCAGTCCACCAAGCAGCGCTTCACCGCGCTCGACTTCGACTATCCGGAGCCGCAGACCGAGGCCGCCATCGTCGCCCGCGAAGCCGGCATCGATACGGCGCTGGCGGAAAAGCTGGTGGAACTCGCCGCCAAGGCCCGCGCGCTGAAGGGCCACGGGCTGGACGAGGGCGTCTCCACCCGCCTCATCGTCTACGCCGGACAACTGATCGCCACCGGCGTGGCGCCGAAGGCCGCCGCCGCCATGGCCATGGTGCGGCCCATCACCGACGACGCCGACATCCGCGACACCCTGATGCACGCCGTGGACATGGTGCTGGGCTGAGTGGAACCATGAGCCTGCGCGAGGAAGACATCGCCGCCTGGCGCGCCCGGCTGAAGTGCACGGTTTCGAAGATCGACGACATCTTCGCCGATGCGCTCGCCGATGCCATGAGCGCCATGAGCAACGACGGCGTGGCCAGGTGGCTCGAGGGCGCGGACGTGGTCTGCGCGCTGGGCCGCGGGCTGGATTTGCCCGTCATCTTCCTGGAGGAAATGCCGGAGGTGGCCCGCCACTGCGGCGAGGGCGTCATCCTCGCCGTGGCCGATACCGCCCGCTCCCTGTCCATGCTCACCGCGCCGAAGGCCATCGCGCCGTTCCTGCAGAACCTGCCGTTCGTCGCCCGCCGCCTGCGCGACGCGGAGCTGTTGCGCGACTGGATGCGCATCCTGCTGCACACCGCGAAGGTGGCGAAGGAGGCGGCCGAACCGCTGGCCCGCTCCGCCCCGCAACTGTTCGCGCAGCTTTCCGTCGCCGGGGTCAAGAACTGGGTGGAATACGGCATCCGCGTCTATGCCTCCCAGCCCTGGCGGCTGCCGGACTATTTCGGTCTGCAGACGCCGGACGCCCACGCCGCCCTGCAACGCGAGCGTTCCGGCACGCTCTACATCGACAACGAACGCCGCCTGCATCTTTACTTGCGCAGCCTCTGGGGGCTTGATGTGGACTTTCGCCCCTACTCGGAAATCTTCGACACCCTGCGCAAGCCCAAACCCCATCTCGACCGCCTGGGCTTTCACAT
>JALVFB010000421.1 GCA_027030295.1 Hyphomicrobiales bacterium | reverse complement strand
AATCCATGCTCAAGCATGGCTATTCCGCCGGCGCGCTGCATGGCGACATGGATCAATACGAGCGCCTGGAAACGCTGCAGAAGTTCCGCGACAACGAGATCACCTATCTCATCGCCTCCGACGTGGCGGCGCGCGGGCTGGACATTCCGGCGGTGAGCCACGTGTTCAACTTCGACGTGCCGGTGTCGCCGGAAGATTACGTGCACCGCATCGGCCGCACCGGGCGCGCCGGGCGCAAGGGCGAGGCCGTGACCCTGGTCACGCCCGAGGACTTCCGCGTCATCGCCGCCATCAAGGAGCTGATCGGCAAGGACATTCCCTGGGAAGGCGAAGCGCCGTCGGAAGAGGAGATCGAGGCGGCGCGGGCGAGGAAACGGCGTGGCAGGAAAGGGAGCGGCAAGACCCAGGCGCGCCAGGGCGGCGAGAGGAAGACGCGCGGAGGGCGTTCTCGGCGCAAGGCGCGGGCAGAGGGCGAGGAAAAGCGGCCGGAAAAGGCCACCGCCGGAGAAGAGGCCAGGCCGAAGAAACGTCGCCGCCGGCGCCGCAGGAAAAAGGCGTCGGGCGAGGGACAGGGCGTCGCAGAGCGGCAGGTTGACGCCGGCGCCCGCAACGACGGCGGCAACGCCAACGGCCGCACCTTCGATGAAAACAACATCCCGGCCTTTCTCGCCCGTCCGGTGGAGCGGGAGTAGCCTTTTCCGGAGCGCCGCTTTCTCCCGTGCCGTGGCGCTCCGCTCTTTCCGCCATTAATCCGGCTTTAACACCCCATCCTGTTCAATTGTGCCGTGAGTGGGAGAATCGCCACCCGATGCGGGTGGCGATTCCGAGCATCCCGGGGGGCAAGCACGGGGGCAAGAGAAGAGGTGGGGTCATGGGCACGCTGTTGCGCATGCCGCAATACATTTCACGCCGGATCATGCCGGAAGGGCACGAGGCGGAGATCGTATTTTTCACGGGGGTGCGGCATGAATATCTGGAAGGTCATCCCCTGTGGGCGGCGGCGCGGGCGGCGCGTGAACGCGAGCGGGAAGCCCGCGCGTTAAGCCAGATGCCGGCGAGCACCAGCGCCAGCGCCAGCACGGCCCGCCAGGAGAAGGCCTCTCCGAGGGTGAAAACGCCCAGCAGATAGCCGAAGATCGGTATCAGGAAATTGATGGTGGCGAAAAAGGTGGCGCCGGCCCGCGCGATGATGGCGAACATGATGAGCGTCGCCAGCGCGGTGTGCACCACCCCCAGCATGGCCGCCAGCGCCGTGGCGGAAGCCCGCGGCAGCACCAGCCCGTCGTGCCACAGCGCCAGCGGCGCCAGCGTCAGCGCCGAGGTGGCCATGATGACCGCGGCCAGCGCCACCGGCCCCGTTCTTTCGTCATTCATATGCACCAGTTGCAGGTGACGGATGATGAGCGTGTTCACCGCATAGGAGAACGCCGCCGCCGCCACCGCCAGCTGGCGCAGCGTTTCCTCTCCCAGATGCAGCAGACTTCGCGGGCCGATGAGCACCACCACCCCGGCCAGCC
>JALVFB010000420.1 GCA_027030295.1 Hyphomicrobiales bacterium | reverse complement strand
CGGCGAATGGTAAAGGCATGGCAACACACAACACCATCGGCGTCGCCACGACCGCATCCGGCAAGGGAGGGCGGCCATGACCACCGAGGCCCGCAAGACCGTCTTTTATCGCAGCGAGATGCTGCCACCGAAGCCGCCGCCGCCGGCCACCACCGGCGTGCTCGGCTGGATGCGCAAAAATCTGTTTTCGGACTGGAAGAACACGCTGCTGACGCTGCTGGGCCTCTATATCATCTGGTTCATCGCCAGCACGCTCATCCAGTTCGCGGTGCTGGATGCGGTGTGGGAAGGGCAGGATCGCAACGCCTGTCTGTCGCAGAACGGTGCCGAAGTCGGGGCCTGCTGGGCCTTCGTGAAGGCGCGCTTCAACCAGTTCATGGACGGTTTCTTCCCCACATCGGAGGAATGGCGCTATCTGCTGGTCTATGCGGTGGGCATCGTTCTCGTCGTGCCGATGCTGATCCCGCCGGCGCCTTACAAGGGGCTGAACGCGCTTTTGCTGTTCGGCGCCTATCCGGTGCTGGCCTATTTCCTGCTCTATGGCGCGCCGTCGCTGGGCCTGCCCATCGTGGAAACCAGCAAGTGGGGCGGATTGCTGCTGACGTTGGTGATCGCCGTCACCGGCATCGTGGTGTCCTTGCCGCTGGGCATCCTGTTCGCGCTGGGGCGGCGCTCGGAGCTGCCGGTGATCCGTTTCCTGTCCATCGTGTTCATCGAGTTCTGGCGCGGCGTGCCGCTGATCACCGTGCTGTTCGTCTCCTCCGTCACCCTGCCGCTGTTCCTCCCCGAAGGGGTGACCATCGACAAGGTGGTGCGGCCGTTGGTGGGCGTGGCGCTGTTTTCCGCCGCCTACATGGCGGAGGTGGTGCGCGGCGGCTTGCAGGCCATCCCGAAGGGGCAATACGAGGCGGCGCAGGCGCTGGGGCTGACCTACTGGCAGATGATGTGGCTCATCATCCTGCCGCAGGCGCTGAAGATGGTCATTCCCGGCATCGTGAACACCTTCATCGGCCTGTTCAAGGATACCTCGCTGGTCTCCATCATCGGTCTGTTCGATCTTCTCGGCATCGTGCAGAGCGCGCTGGCCGACCCGAAATGGGCCACGCCGGTAACCGCGCCGACGGCCTATCTGTTCCTGGCGCTCACCTACTGGATCTTCTGCTTCGGCATGTCGCGCTACTCCATCTTCATGGAGCACTACCTGCACACCGGCCACAAACGTTGAGTTCACCGGAGAATCGATCATGAGCAGCGAAAACGCCACCCGCGAGATGCAGGAAATGGCCGCCCCGGCGGACGAGCTGGCGGTGCAGATGATCAAGGTCAACAAGTGGTATGGCGACTTCCACGTGTTGCGCGACATCGACCTGGAGGTGTTCCGTCAGGAGCGTATCGTCATCTGCGGGCCGTCAGGGTCGGGCAAGTCCACGCTCATTCGCTGCATCAACCGGCTGGAGGAGCATCAGAGCGGGCGCATCATCGTCAATGGCGTGGAGCTGACCGAGGACGTGAAGAAG
>JALVFB010000419.1 GCA_027030295.1 Hyphomicrobiales bacterium | reverse complement strand
CCAGCTCGTCGAACACCTCCAGCACCACGATGTGCGCCAGCCCCCTGGCCGCGCCGCCGCCCAGCGCCAGGCCGATGGCCAGGCCTTCTCCCCGTTTCTCCAGCGCCGGGCGGGGATATGAAACCGATTCACCCATGCCGCGCAATCTACATCATCAGGTGCTGGCGCGGTAGAGGGGGAGGATGCGGCGGAGGGCCTCGGCGTTCATCACCAGCGCGATCAGGGCGAGGGGTGGGCTGCGGCAGTTTCAACAACGCGCCGAGAAAGATCAGGAACACGCGCGCGTCGCGGTCCCGCCGGCCGATCACAGGAACGCCTTGCGCAGGTGTTTCAGGATTTCGTCCAGTAACTCGCGCGTGGCGGCGGCGACGATGGAACAGCGCTGCAAAAGGTTGGCCGGCGGCTGCGTGCATTCCAGCGCGGAGTCCAGCAGCATGACCTCGCCGCCGGCGGCGCGCACCATGGCGGCGGCGGCCAGCCAGCTTTCCGGCGTCAGGCGTCCGCGGATGTCGATATGGGCATCCAGCTGGCCGCGCGCAACCGCCAGCAGGGCGGCGGAGCAGCAGCCAAGCGTGCGCACGCCGCGCGCCTTGCCCATCACCTCCGCCAGCGGCACGCCGGGGGCGTGATGGTTCAGCTCCACCGAAACCATGGCCTCTGGCAGGGCATGGGTGGCGTTCACCCGCAGGGGCGCGGATTCGCCAGCCCGCTCCACATGGGCCGCGCCCTGGTGCAACACGAAGGCCGTGTCCGGCTCCGTCAGCGGGTGGATGATGGCGGCGCGCACGGTGGCGATGTCCAGCAATCCCGTGGGCGGCGCGATGGCGGCGCAGAAACTGGACATGGCGGCGAAGGGCAGACCACGGGCGAAATTGTCCGATCCGTCCACCGGGTTGACGATGACGCGCATCTGCGGGGCGCCACGGCCCAGGTGGCGGGGCGCGCCTTCCTCGGGAAAGAGGATGAGCGGCAGGCCGCTGCGGGCCAGGTGGCGCTCGATGGCGGCGTGCGCGGCGAGGTCGAAGGCGCGCACGGCGTCGCCATTGGCGTTTTGCACGGCCAGGTGGTCGGTGGCGGCGGAATATGCCGCGTGCAGCGCCTCTTCCGCCAGCGCGCGCAGAAGGTCGATTTCCGAGGTGGATCGCGTGGTGCTCACGGCGTGGCCTCCCCACTTGCCCCGGTGGAAACGTAATATGAGACAATGCGCACGAAAAGGGCGGATAGCCGTTTCCATCTTCCGCTTGCATGCGAGGAGGCCCCGGAAGACGAATTCCTTTTCCATACCCCGGCGAAAGCCCCGCCGGGCGGGGGAACCCGGCGGGGCAACGGCCGCTGGCCGAGGGGGAGGGAGGGGAAGCGGGAGAGCCAGCGGCTGTCGTTTCGTCGCGGAACGGGATTATACCAGGATGCAAAAAGAACCACCCACCGCCCCGCGCCCCCCACCTGCCCCCCAAGTCATGGGAAACAAGGGCTTGGGTGGGGACGCGGGACGGTTTCACCGGTCAACCTTTGCGCAGCCT
>JALVFB010000418.1 GCA_027030295.1 Hyphomicrobiales bacterium | reverse complement strand
TGGCCGGCCTCGCGGGAGGTGTCGCCGGAAGCGCTGCGCAACCGCATGTGGCTTGCCGGCATCATGCACGTGGCGGGGTTCGTGGGCATTTCCACGGAATGGTGGCATTTCCAGTTGCCCGGAATCTGGCCGCTGCTGCCCCCTGCCCTGCTGCCTGAGGGGCCATCTGCGCTTCTGGGTGGAACCTCCTGAAAAGCCGCATATATTCGTCTTTTCTTGATTTTGCGCGCCCGAAGGCGCATATCTGAAGGGAAATCCCGAACAGCCCACTCAGGCTTTTTCCGCGCGCATGCCGGCGCTGGCGGAGGCAAGGAGGCGAGTCATGGCGAATGTGCTGGATCTGCTGAAACAGGCCGAGGAGGCGCGGAAGAATCCGCCGAAGATCGACCCTGACATCGACGTGGCGGCGGAGATCGAGCGCCTGCGCAAGGAGAAGAACGCCGTCATCCTGGCGCACTACTATCAGGACCCGGAGATACAGGACATCGCCGACTACGTGGGTGATTCCCTCGACCTGTCGCGCAAGGCGGCGGAGACGGACGCCGACATGATCGCCTTTTGCGGCGTGCGCTTCATGGGCGAGGTGGCGAAGATCCTCAGCCCCGAGAAGAAGGTGGTGATTCCGGACATGGCGGCGGGCTGCTCGCTGGAGGAATCCATTTCCGCCGACGATCTGGCCGCCTTCCGCCGCGAGCATCCGGATCATCTGGTGGTGACCTATATCAACTCGTCGGTGGAGGTGAAGGCGCTGTCGGACTACGTGGTCACCTCGTCGTCGGCCATCGACATCATCAACGCCATTCCGGAAGGCAGGCCGATCCTGTTCACGCCGGACAGGCACTTGGGGAGCTGGCTGGAGAAGGTGACCGGGCGCAAGATGGATCTGTGGCCCGGCTCCTGCATCGTGCACGACAAGTTCTCGGTGGAGGAGCTTGAGGAGCTGAAGCGGGAATATCCGGACGCGAAGGTGGCGGTGCATCCGGAAAGCCCGGATTCGGTGCTGGCGCTGGCCGATCACGTCGGCTCCACCAGCTCCATCATCAACTACGTGGTCAACTCCGACGCGAAGCGGTTCATCATAGGCACCGAGACGAACATCATCCACCAGATGCAGAAGCTGGCGCCGGAGAAGCAGTTCATTCCCATGTCCTCGCAGGAGGGCTGCAAATGCGCCCAGTGCCCGTTCATGGCGCTGAACACCATGGAGAAGCTCTATCTGGCGCTGCGCGACGAGAAGCCGGAGATCGTCATTCCCGAAGACCTGCGCATCCGGGCGCTGACGCCGCTGCAGCGCATGCTGGACATCTCGGCCAAGGCCCGGGCCGCCCGCGCCGCGGCGGAATGAGGCCGGTGACAACGCCGCCCTCCCCCGTTCATGCCCGGGCTGAATGCCTGCCTCCGCCATTTCCGCCACTTTTTTCGTTAGGGGCTGTCCTAGATAACGAATTTGCTGTTTCACAACTCATTGAATGTCAAGCACGGCCCTACGGGCCGCCGCGAAGCGGTTTCATGCTTGACATTCA
>JALVFB010000417.1 GCA_027030295.1 Hyphomicrobiales bacterium | reverse complement strand
GGCCGAAGAGTTTCAGCACCTGCGGGTCGAAGGCGGTCATCTTGAAGCTGGATTCCAGCTTCTCGTATCCGAGCACGGTCTCGATGGGCATGACCATGCCGGCGTTGCGCAGCTCCTCCACCTTCGCGCTCGGGACGGGAAGGGTGATTTCGCTCGCCTGCCCGACCTTGTTCTCGCGATCCACGAAGATCGTGCAGTTGCGCAGGATGTAGCGCGGCAGTTCGCTCATGATGGTGTCTCCTCGAGTGTCAGGCCGCCGCCGTCAGCGGGCCGTTGTTCCCCAGCTCCTGCAACACGCCGTCCAGCAGGACGTCGTAGTAGAGCGTGTTGCGGTGTGCGATGATCTTGATGTCCTCCATCGGCGCGGGCGGCTCGAACTCCACCGACAGCACGATGCGCCCGGAGGCCATCTGCAGATCGTCGTTCTTGTCCGGATCGATCCAGACGTTGCCGCCGAGGATGGCGCCGAAGGCCTTCAGGTCGCGCAGGAAGGCGCGCCCGCTCTCCACCATGAACTTCAGGTTGGCCGGCGTGAAGGGCTTGTCCACGAACTCCATGTAGGCCTTCTCGATGGCCTCGTTGATGAAGTCCGCCGTGCGGCGCACGCTCATGAACACCCACAGATCGTCGCCGGTGGCCACCCGGTTGCCCCAAGTGATGAAGCCCTCGCCGGTGTTGATGATGGTGTTTACGCCGTCCACGTTCAGATAGTTCGCGTGGTCTCCGTAGGCGACGGCGCGGGTGACGCCGGTGATTCCGCGAATGGGCTTGTTCGAGAGGCTCCACCAGAAGCCGTGCTCGCGATCCACCCGCGCCTGCACGCCGCAGAATCGGGCGGAAGCCGGCTGCGGCACGTAGTCGTTGACCGCGGTGCTCCACACCATGACCTTCGGATCGACGATGTAGAGCCGCTGGCTGTTGAGCTTGGCGCGGTAGGCTTTCGCCGCGTCGTCGGTGGTGTCCGGCCCGTCCACGATGGCGACAGCGCGCAGCTTGTCCGCCACCACCGCCAGCTCGGCGGCCACCGGATTGGCGTTGGTGCCGTCGAAGGCGGACGTGAAGCCCGACGCGCACAGCAGCCGCGGCTTGAACTTCCAGCCGAACAAGCCCTCCGCCTTCAGGAAGGCGTGCACGCCGGTCTGCTGCGTGGCGTCGCCGACGATGTTGCTCGTCTGCACGGCGGGGTCGGCGTTCTCCGCCACCCGCACGATGACGATGTAGGTGCCGGTCTGATCCAGCACGCCGTCCACCGCTTCCTTCAGCGTGCCGCCGTCGCCCAGCGCCGCCGCGTCGGACGGCTTCTTCAGCAGCACCGGCACGTTCAGCGGGAATTTCGCCGCGTCCGCGTTCGGCGCGGTGCCGATGATGCCGACGACCGCCGTCTCGGCGATCTTGACGAGAACGGGCGTCTCCGCGCTTTCAGTGACACGGACGCCATGATTGTAGGTCAGAACCATCTGCCTGCCTCCTCAATGGCCATGAAAAAAGCCGCCCGGAGGGACGGCTCGAGAAAGAAGGTGTCTGTT
>JALVFB010000416.1 GCA_027030295.1 Hyphomicrobiales bacterium | reverse complement strand
CACCTCCTTCCCGCCCGGTCGTCTCACACCTCCAGTTTCCTGCCGGTGAGGCGTTCGACCAGCTTTTCCACCTCCGCCGGGGTTTCCACGGACATGGCCTCGGCCCCCTTGGCGTTGCGCTTCACCAGCCCCGAGAGCACCTTGCCGGCGCCCAGCTCGACGAACAGATCCACGCCCTCGCCGTGCATGAAGGCCATGGATTCGCGCCAGCGCACCCGGCCCGTCACCTGATCGACGAGATTGCGCACCAGGGTGCCGACGTCGGTTTCCGGCTGCGCCGTCACGTTCGCCACCACCGGCACCTTCGGCGGCATCTCGGTGGCCTCGCCCAGCGCCCAGGACATGGCCTCCGCGGCCTTCTGCATCAGCGGGCTGTGAAATGGCCCGGAGACATTGAGCCGCACGGCACGGCGCGCGCCCTTCTCCTTCGCCAGCTTCTCCGCCCGTTCCAGCGCCCCGACATGGCCCGAGAGCACCACCTGCCCCGGCGCGTTGTCGTTGGCCACCACGCACACCTCGCCCTGCGCGGCTTCCGCCGCCACGGCCTCCACGTCCGCCAGATCGAGGCCAAGGATGGCGCTCATGCCGCCAACGCCCGGCGCAGTCGCCCCGGCCATGGAGCGCCCGCGCGTCTGCAACAGCTTGGCGGTGCGATCCAGCGACAGGGCGCCGGCGGCGCACAGGGCGGAATATTCGCCCAGGCTGTGCCCGGCCATGAAGGCGGCGTGCCGTGCCAGATCGATATCGAAGTCCTCTTCCAGCACCCGCACCACGGCCATGGACACGGCCATGAGCGCCGGCTGGGCGTTGTCGGTGCGGGTCAGCTCGTCCTCCGGCCCGTCCTCGATGATGGCGGAGAGCCTGCGCCCCAGCGCCTCGTCCACGGCGTCGAACACCTCGCGCGCGCTGCCGAAGGTGCGGGCCAGCTCCATGCCCATGCCCACCTTCTGGCTGCCCTGCCCCGGAAAGATGAATGCAATGCTCATGACGGTAGCGAATCCCTGCTGTTGCCCATCCCGCATGTGCGTTCATGCAAGCCCGGCGCAAGGATGGCGTCAAGCCCTTTGCACGGCGGGATTTTCGTGACATCATGTCACAAACCGATGCAGGGAGGCCCGCCATGCTGGAGCTTTCGACGGACAAGGTGGCGCAGGTGATCGTGCGGGCGCGCGAAATGGAGGCGCGCACCGGGGCCTGGGAACTGCCCGACCGCCGACATCCGGGCGAGGAAACGGCGGAAATGGTGCTGGAGGCGTTGCGCAACGATCCGGCGCGGCTGGCGCTGGCCTCTTTCCTGCAGGAATTGAGTCGGGATGAATTGACGGAGCTGGTGGCGCTTTTGTGGGTGGGGCGCGGTTCCTTCGAGCCGGAAGAATGGGATGAAGCGATCATGACCGCGCGCGAGGAATATGAGGGACCCGTCGGCATTACGCGCTATCTGCTTTCCAACCCGCTGCTGGCGGAGCACCTGGAGGAAGGGCTGGAGCGCATGGGATATTCCGTCTCCGACATGGAGGCCGACGTGCGCTGAATCCTCGCGCGGCGACGATATGCACGCCAGTCAAACCTCGCCCTTCGGACGACGGCCGAATGCTTCCGGCGGCAGGGAGCGCACGTGAATGTCGCGCTGCGGGAACGGAATCTCGATGCCGGCCGCCTTCAGCTCGCGGAAGATGGCGAAGCGCAGGTCGGAGGCGGTGGAAGCCATGTAGCCGGCATCGCCGATATAGACCCGCAATTCGAAATCCAGCGAATTGTCGCCATAGCCGGTGAACAGCACGAACGGCGCCGGGCTGGCCAGCGCGCGCGGGTGCTCGCGGGCGCATTTCAGCAGTATTTCCTTCACCCGGTCGGGGTCGGCGTCGTAGGACACCCCCACCGGCACCCGCACCCGGCCCATGCGGTTGTCATGAAACCAGTTGGAAACGGGGTCGGAAATGAGCTGCGAGTTGGGCACGATGATGGTGCAGCGGTCGAACGTCTCTATCTCGGTGGAGCGCACCTTGATGCGCCTGACCACGCCCTCGCCGCCGGAAACCTGGATCCAGTCGCCGGTCTTGATGGGCCGCTCGGCCAGCAGGATGAGACCGGAGACGAAATTGTTGACGATGGTCTGCAGGCCGAAGCCGATGCCGATGCCCAGCGCGCCGCCGAAAAAGGCCAGCGAGGTGAGGTTCACGCCGGCCACCGACAGGGCCACCAGAAAGGCGCCGACGATGCCGGTATAGCGCGAGACGGTGAGGATGGAATGGCGAATGCCGTCATCCAGATCGGAGCGCGAGAGCACCCGCCGGTCCAGCCACAACACCAGCAGCCGCACGATCATCAGGCCGATGACGAACACCACCAGCCCCAGCAGGATGTTGGCCGGTTCGATGGTGATGTTGCCCACCCGGAAGCCGAAGAAAATCTGTTGCGCGCGGGTGACGAGATCGACCCAGTTGACGGCCCACTGACTCAGGAGCAGCGGCAGGCCGATGAGCACGGTGACGATGTCCACCAGGGTGGAAAAGGCCACGCCGAGGCGGGTGATGCCGCGCTCGGAGGCCACCAGGTTCTGCCGCAGATAGCGCCCCACGGCGGAGCGCGGATCGAAGGCGCCGCGCACCAGCGCATCGGCCATCTCGTGCAGCAGATACAGGGCGCTGACCAGCGCGGCGGTGAACATCATCTGCCGCGCGATGAAGTGGGCCAGCGCCACATAGCCGAACAGCAACGCCAACAGGATGACGAGCAGCGCCAGCAGCGCCAGGTGAAAGACGTAGCGCGTCCAGCCGAAGAGATAGGGCATGTCGCCTTCGCCCTCCGCCAGCGGCGCGGCGCGGCGGATGGTGACGATGAAGGAATAGGCCAGCACCAGGTGAAGCAGCGCCATGAAGGCGCTCCAGCCAACGACGAACTCCGTGGGCATGAACAGGTTGGTGGCCATGCGCACCATGAACAGGTCGAGCCCGTGCAATACCGCCAGGGCGGCGGCCAGCCGATAGGCGCGCACGGCGGCGTCGTCGGCCACGTTCACCAGCCGCATGTGGGGCGTGCGGGGGCGGAAAATGCCGCGGGCCAGGGCGATGAGCACGGCGGTGTACATGACGCCGCCGGCGAGGGCGAACAGGGCGCGCTCCATCTGCGGCGACGGCGCGCCGAAGGTGAACAGCGCCAGCTTGATGAGCGCCAACAGGGCGAAGGTGACGGCGGCCACCACCAGCGGCACCCTGAGCGCCTGCCACATGCGGCGCACTTCATCGGTGGGGCGCCTGCCCACCTCCAGCGGGCCATGCCAGCGGCTCCAGGCGCGCAGGGTCACGGCCATGGCCAGCAGCATCAGACCGATGGCCACCAGCACGCCGATGCGTTGCGTATCGCCACGCAACCAACCGCCGGCGAGCGACATCATGCGGTTGGCGAAATCCGGCGCCAGCGCCAGGCCGCGCAACCACAGCGCCGGGTTGAGCACGGAGCGGGAGGGTTGCAGCACCTGCGAGAAAAACAGCATGCGCTGGCGCTCGCCAGCGCGTTCGGACAGGTGGCGCACCTCGCCGATGAGCAGCTCCAGCCGTCTGTCCGCCGCCTCCAGCCGCTCCACCACGCCGGTGAGCAGGCGGCGGCGGGCGGTGATGCCGGCTTCCTCCCTGCCTTCCCCGGGTGGCGGGCCAAGGGCGGTCAGTTGCTGGCGCATGTGGGCCAGCGGCCGCTCCAGCTGGCGGCGGGCCTCCAGCAGGCGCAGGTTCATCCCGGCGAAGCGCTTGCGCAGATCGCCCAGGCGGGCCGCGTCCACGTCCGGCCTGTCCACCTGCAGGCGCAGGCTGGCCAGCTCGCGGTCCACCTCCTGGGCCACGCGCTCGGCGCGGCCGGCGGCGGCCTTCGCCTCGTCGATGGCCCCGGCCAGCGCCGCGTCCACTTTCGCCGGAGCGGCCTGCGCGGCGGGCGACGTGGACGCCGATGATGGCGCCTGTTGGGCCGGCAATGGCGTCGAAAGGACAAGAAGTCCCATCAACAGCAAGAGCAGAGCCGCCGGCCAACGGCGACCGGCGTTGCCAACCCGCGTCCGCATATTTCCGAAAGGCGTCATGGCGCCATCATTTCAAACCAGCCTGCTCTGGTGCACCGCCGCGGCGATGAAGGAGGCGAACAGGGGATGCGGCTCGAAGGGCCGCGATTTCAGTTCCGGGTGATACTGCACCGCGATGAACCACGGATGATCGGGATATTCCACCACTTCCGGCAGCAGCCCGTCCGGCGACATGCCCGAAAACACCATCCCCGCCCTTTCCAGCCGCTCGCGGTAGGCGGTGTTGACCTCGTAGCGGTGGCGGTGGCGCTCGGAAATGCGCGTCGCGCCATAGACCTCCGCCACCCTCGAGCCTTCCTTCAGCACCGCCTCGTAGGCGCCCAGGCGCATGGTGCCGCCAAGATCGGTGTTTTCGGAGCGCTGCTCCAGCTCGCCCTCCTTCATCCACTCGGTCATGAGGCCCACCACCGGCTCCTCGCAGGGGCCGAACTCGGTGGAACAGGCCCTGTCGATGCCGGCGAGATTGCGCGCCGCCTCGATGACCGCCATCTGCATGCCGAAGCAGATGCCGAAATAGGGCACGCCATGCTCGCGGGCGAACTTCGCGGCCATGATCTTGCCCTCCGCGCCACGCTCGCCGAAGCCGCCGGGCACCAGGATGCCATGCACGTCTTCCAGGTATGGCGCCGGGTCTTCCTTTTCGAAAATCTCCGATTCGATCCAGCGGATGTTCACGCGCACGCGGTTGGCGATGCCGCCGTGGGTGAGCGCCTCGATGAGCGACTTGTAGGCGTCGATCAGCCCGGTGTACTTGCCGACCACGGCGATGGTGACCTCGCCCTCGGGGTTGTGGATGCGCCCGGATATTTCCCGCCAGCGCGAAAGGTCGGGCGCCGGCGCGTCCGAAATGCCGAAGGCGCGCAGGACTTCCGAGTCCAGCCCCTCGGCGTGATAGGCCGCCGGCACGTCGTAGATGGACTTCACGTCCAGCGCCTGAATCACGGCTTCGGGCCGCACGTTGCAGAACAGCGCGATCTTGCGGCGCTCGCCTTCCGGGATCTCGCGGTCGGCGCGGCACAGCAGGATGTCCGGCTGAATGCCGATGCTGCGCAGCTCCTTCACCGAGTGCTGGGTGGGCTTGGTCTTCAGCTCGCGCGCGGCGGGGATGTAGGGCACCAGGGTGAGATGCATGTAGGCCGTCGTGCCGCGCGGCAGCTCGTTGCCCAGCTGGCGGATGGCCTCGAAGAAGGGCAACGCCTCGATGTCGCCCACGGTGCCGCCGATCTCGCACAGAACGAAGTCGTAGCCCTCGTTGCCGGAGAGGATGAACTCCTTGATCTCGTTGGTGACATGGGGGATCACCTGCACCGTGGCGCCCAGATAGTCGCCGCGGCGCTCCTTGGCGATGATCTGCTGATACAGCCGCCCGGTGGTGATGTTGTCGTCGCGCACCGCGTTGCGCCCGGTGAAGCGCTCGTAATGGCCCAGATCGAGGTCGGTTTCCGCGCCGTCGTCGGTTACGAACACCTCGCCGTGCTGATAGGGGCTCATGGTGCCCGGATCGACGTTCAGATACGGATCCAGCTTGCGCAGGCGCACGGAATAGCCTCGCGCGATCAGGAGCGCCCCCAGCGCCGCGGAGGCGATGCCCTTGCCAAGCGAGGACACCACGCCACCGGTGATGAAAACATAGCGTGTCATGTTCGTCAGCTATGGCCGATTCCCGCCGCGGTGTCGATTCCCCGTCGTGATTTTCCACAGCGAGAGCGCGAGCGGCGCGCGCCCCGTCATTTCGTCGGCGCGGAAGGCAGCTCCGGGGCCTTGCCCGGCAGCTTCGGCAGCACCGGCGCGGCCGGCGCCTGCTGGCCTTGCGAGGCGGGCGCGCCCTGATCCAGCACCGACTTCGGTTTGTAGGTGCGCACGGAGATGATGGTGAGCGCGATGGAGGTGGCGAAGAACACCGCCGCCAGGATGGCCGTGGTGCGGGTGAGCGCGTTGGCCGCGCCGCGGGCGGAGAACAGGTTGCCGCCGCCGGAACCGCCGATGCCCAGCGCTCCGCCCTCGGAGCGTTGCAGCAGAATCACGCCGATGAGCGCGATGGTGACGATGAGGTGGATGGTGAGCAGCACCGCTTCCATGATGGCGACTCCCGTCAGTCTGAACGAAACCGGGAGCGCCCGCGCGCTCCCGCAATGTGTTGCCCTCCTCTAGCCCCGTCAGCGGCGATTGACAAGGCAAGGCGGGGTTGGAAACCCCGCCGAACCGTTCCGGAAGGGGATGCAATCCCCTTCCGGCGGGGGAAATTCGTCATGCTGGCGAAAGCCAGTATCTCATGGAAAGACTCTCGGCCATCACCACAAGACCCTGGCTTTCGCCAGGGTGACGTGAAGGTTGTGCGTTCGGTAACGCCTTGTGTCCGGCATTTGCTGCAACCGGCTGTCCAAGGTAGTTTTTGCTCCGCGTCTAGAGATAGGCCGAGATGATGCCGAAGAAGTCGTCGGCCTTCAGCGAGGCGCCGCCGACCAGCGCGCC
>JALVFB010000415.1 GCA_027030295.1 Hyphomicrobiales bacterium | reverse complement strand
TCGGTGGCGCGACCTTTCCATCGACGATGTTGTCGGTGAGGTCGAGCAGGGTGGCGATGAAGCGGGCATAGGCCGCCTCGCCGGCCTTGCGCGCGGCATCGCGCGCCGATGCGTCCGGCGCGTCCACCAGGGCGGCGGCGTTGCGCACCACGAAGCCGCCCTTCGCCCCCACCGGCACGATGACGGCGTTCTTCACCGTCTGCGCCTTCATCAGGCCGAGGATTTCCGTGCGGAAATCCTGTGGCCGGTCGGAATGACGGATGCCGCCGCGCGCGATCGGCCCGCCGCGCAGGTGCACGCCCTCCAGCACCGGATCGTGCACGAAGATTTCCGCCCACGGCTTCGGGTCGGGAATGAAGTCCAGATCCGGCCCGTGCAGCTTGAAGGCGATGGGCCGGCGCGGGCCTTCCGCCAACGTCGGCTGCTGCCAGAAGCTGGTGCGGCGCATGGCCAGGATGGTGGCGGCGATCATGCGGAGGATGCGATCCTCGTCCAGCGAGGGCACCGTGGTCAGCGCGGCGATGATCTCCACATGCAGCGCCCGCGCCCGCTGCCGTCGCGTCTTCGGCGATGTGCGCCCCGGTTCGAACAGGAGGCGGAACATCGCCACCAGTTTCGCCGCCAGCTGGCGGTGCTTGCGCAGGGTCTGCGCCATGTAGCCGAGGCCGTAATGCGCCCCGGCCTGCTTCAGCCAGCGGCAGACGGCGCGCAGCAGCGCCGCCTCGCGCCAGGTCAGCCCGGCGGCCAGCATCAGGGCGTTGAAGGCGTCATCGTCGGCCTCGCCGTTCCAGATGGCAAGAAAGCCTTCCTCCAGCAGCGCCCCCACCTTGTCCAGTTCCAGCGGCAGGTCGTCCGCCGGCTCCAGCAGCATCTCGTGCACGAAAACCGCGCGCACCGCCTCCGGATGGGCGCCGCGGCGGATGGTGAAGGTGCGCTCCTCCACCGCCCTGAGGCCCATGTGCGCCAGCATGGGCACGCGCGCGGCCAGCGGCACGGCGCTGTCGAAATGATAGAGTTTCAGCCGCACCTGTTGCGCGGCGTCCGCCGGCGCGCGGAAGAAGGTGGCGGTGACGCGCGCGCTGCCCTTGAGGTTTTCCAGCACCTGCACGTCGGCCAGCGCGTCGCGCGGCGAGAAGGCTTCCTTGTAGGCTTCCGAGAAGGCGTTGCGATAGGCCGGCCACAACCGCTCCGCCTCTTCCGGGCCCAGCCCCAGGCGCATTTCCTCCAGCAGCCGCTCCTCCCAGGTGCGCACCACGTCCATCAGCTGGCGCTGCACCACGGCCATGTCCGGCGGCTGCCAGGCATCCGGTTGCAGCAGCCGCAGCCGGTAATGCACGCGCACCATCACCTGTTCGCCGAAATGCGGGGTGAATTCCACCACCCGCGCGCCCAGCGCCGTTTCCAGCAGTTCGCCGACGCGCCGGCGCAGGCCGGAAGAGAAGCGATCGCGCGGAATGAAGGCGAAGGCGGAGGCGAACAGCGGCGAGCAGCCGCGCCAGACGATGAGATGCGGGCGCGGGCGCTCCTGCACCGC
>JALVFB010000414.1 GCA_027030295.1 Hyphomicrobiales bacterium | reverse complement strand
CTCGTAGATTTCGTCCACCGTCATGCCCTTCTCCGGAATGCGGTGGAACACCTCCATCTCGTAGCGCGTCAACAGCGGCAGGCGCTCGGTGGAGTAGGCGAGTTCGGCATACAGCCGCCCCGATTCGGTGGCCTCCATGGAGCCGACGATCTGTTCCTGGCGTGCCCGATCCCACCACTGCCGCGCCGGCGCGTCATAGGTGTGGGCGGAGATGGTCACCGTCTTCACCGCCGTGGAGCTGACGTCGCGATGGTTGCGCTCCATGTCGCGGCACACGCGGCGCCCGGCCTCGGTGATTTCATGGACCGTGTGGCCGGATTCGTCTTCGCCGGAGTGAATGAGCCGCACCGATTCCAGCGCCAGCAGCGCCTCGCGCAGCTCGAAGTTGTCATCATACCACTTCGCCAGATCCTTCGCTTCGGTGAACTTCTCGGCGATCTGGCGGAATTTCTCCGGCATCTCCTTCAGCCGCCGTCCGTAACGCTCGATCAGCGCCTTGTATTGCGCCACCTTGCGGTCGATCATCTCGCGGCGGATGTTGTCGAAGGTGGGCCGGTATTCGGGATTGTCCTTCTGCTTGTCGGTGATGGCGGCGATGGCCTTCAGCACGTCCGCCTCCTCGTGCTCGATGGCGAAGGTGAAGACTTCCGACTCCTCGTGCAGCCGCCACAACCGCCATGCCTCCAGCGCCCATTCGCCGGCGGGCAGCAGCTCGTCGATGTCGCGAATGTAGCCCAGCGCCTCCAGCTGCACGTAGGCCTCCGGCGTCAACTCCTCGCCATCGGCGCAGGCGGCCAGCAGCTTCAGGATATCCTCGCTCAGCGCATAGCCTTCCGTGGCGAAGCCACCCATCTCCAACGCCTTCTTCACCGCCCGGCCCAGCGGGGTGAAGGCGTAGATGTCGGAGTTCGGTGCCGAATAACAGATGAGCCGCATGCCCTCCAGCATGTGCTCCTCGTGCGCGCCGGTGGACAGTCTGGCCGATTCCGCCGGGCCTTCCATGGTCTTGCGGATATGATTGGCAAGCTCCGCGGTGATGGCGATTTCGGGGTCGAGCGCCTCCCAGATGTCGAGGATGCGCCGCCCGGCCTCGGTCAGCACCACCTTTTCCACCTTCTTCTCCGGGTCGCGCCAGTCCTCGGCCAGGCCGCGCTCCTTCAGCGTCTTCTCGCCCAGCGGGCCGACGCGCCCGGCGCGCCGCGCCGCGCGCAACAGCGTGATGATCTCCGAGCCAATGAATCGCCAGCCATCGGGCCACTTGTCCGCTGGTTCCAGCCTGCCGGCGCGGATGAGATCGCGGATGACCTGCGCCAGCGACAGCCCCAGGGTGGTGGGGATGCGCTTGATGGGACCGTCCGCCCGGGCCAGCCCCTGCACTTCCAGCTCCAGATAGGTGTTGCGATCGACGTCCTCGATGTCGGTGGCCGGCTTGCCGGCCTCGTCATCGGCCAGCATGCGCGCCAGCGCGATGGCATGCGCCCTGGTGATGATCATTGTGTGTATCTCCCTTGTCGTGAAAATCCGGAAATCCCGC
>JALVFB010000413.1 GCA_027030295.1 Hyphomicrobiales bacterium | reverse complement strand
CATGCGCCCGAGCTGCTGGATCAGAACCTGGTGTTCCGCCTGCAGGGCGACACCGACGAGACGGGCAAGGACCGCTACATCCACGAACGCCCCGCCGCGCAGGCGTTGATCGCGAACGGCGCGGCGGACGACGCGGCCCGGGCGCCCTGCCTGATCACCGGCGAGCCGGCGCCCGTGGCCCGCCTGCATCCGGCCATCAAGGGCGTCGCCGGAGCGCAAAGTTCGGGCGCGTCGCTGGTATCCTTCAACCTCGACGCCTTCACGTCATACGGCAAGGAACAGGGCGAAAACGCGCCCGTTTCCGAGCACGCCGCCTTTGCCTACGGTGCGGCGCTCAATGCCCTGCTGGCGCGCGATTCCGGGCGCAACCTGCGCATCGGCGACACCACGGTGGTGTTCTGGGCCGAGGTGCCCGAGGGCGGAAAGGCGGCCACCATCGAGGAGCTGATGATGGGAGCGCTGGCGCCGGACGAAAGGGCCGAGACGAACAGGCTGAAGGCGCTGCTGGAGGACATCGCGCAAGGCCGCGCCACATCAGCCGATTTCGCGCCTGAGACGCGCATCTTCATCCTCGGCCTGGCGCCCAACGCGGCGCGCCTGGCGGTGCGCTTCTGGCGCCCCGGCACCCTGGGCGACTTCGCCTGCAACGTCACCCGCTTCTGGCAAGACCTGGCGCAGGAGCCGCCGGCCTGGCGCGGGCCGCCGGCGGCCTGGTCGCTGCTGTATGAAACCGCCGTTCGCGTCAATGGCAAGCCGAAGCCGGACACCATTCTGCCACGCCTGGGCGGCGACCTGATGCGGGCGGTGCTTTCCGGCTCCGATTATCCGCTCACCCTGCTTTCGGCCGTCATCGGGCGCATCCGCGCCGATCATGACATCAACGCCCGCCGCACGGCCATCATCGCCGCCGTGCTGCGACGCAACTTCAAGGAGGACATCCCAATGTCGCTCGACCGAAACAATCCCGACCCAGCCTATTGTCTGGGGCGGCTTTTCGCTGCTTACACCTATGCAGAACACTCTTACACCAAGAGGTCTGCAACCCTTCGCGATAAATACCTGGCAGGAGCCTCTGCCAATCCTGCGGGTGTTTTCCCACTGCTTATGCGGGGATACGAACACAATCGTTCCGCACTCCTGAAAGCTTCTGATGAGCGCAAAAGCTACGGCATTAAAGCTGACAAGGCTGTCTCCGAAATCGTCGAACTTCTGGATGGCGCCAGCGACTTGCCAAAGTCGCTAAATCTTGCGGAACAAGGACGGTTTTTCATCGGATTTTACCATCAGTGGAACGCCTTTTTCGAGAAACCTGAAAAAGCCGCAGAGGCAGCTGCTGACGTTACCTACACCACCGACACCGAAGGAGATAACCAATGATCGCCAACCGTTACGATTTCGTCCTGTTCTTCGACGTCACCGACGGCAACCCCAACGGCGACCCCGACGCCGGCAACCTGCCGCGCATGGATCCGGAAACCAACCAGGGCCTCGTCTCCGACGTGTGCCTGAAACGCAAGGTGCGCAATTTCATCGC
>JALVFB010000412.1 GCA_027030295.1 Hyphomicrobiales bacterium | reverse complement strand
AGGTGCTGTTCGGCAAGCTGAAGACCGGCGGCACCGTGCGCATCGACCTCAAGAAGAACCGCAAGAGCGGCGAGGAAAGGCTTGTCTTCACCTACCTTTCGCGCGAGGAGGAAAAGGCCGCGCCGAAGAAGCGCAAGCCCCGCAAGAAGCCGGAGAAGGCTTCCTGACCGACTTCCTGGCGCGGCACCGCGGGAGCGTCGTCACGCCTGGCCGGATGCCTACGCACGGCCCGGCTTTTCTCCGCAACCGCCGGGCCATGGCCCTGCCTGCGTTCCATTGCTCTTTGGCGGTGGGCGGTTCTTAATGCATTCTGGTATAAGGCGAAGCGCCGATTGCCGGAGAGAATCGTCGTGAGCGAAGCGGCGTCCGATCCATTGCGCCCTTTCGCCCGGCTGGTTTGCCGGCTGGCAGGCGGTGCCGGCGCGGCTGTGGGGGGATCACCGAGCCGGATGGCCGCGCGCCGCTGGAATGGCGATTGTCATTTCTCTTCGGCAGGAAAAAGGCGCGCCACGCGCTGGACGGGATATTCGCCTGGCGTCCAGAGCGGGTGGTTGTCGCCCATGGCCATTGCCATGCGCATGACGGCCTGGCCGAACTGCGCCGCGCGTTTCGCTGGGTGCGGGCTCATTAATGGTGAGGCGGCGGATCAGGGCAGCAGCAGCGCCATCACCCCCGGTTCGATCCTGCCCGTCGGCGGCATGTTGTTGGCGCGCTGGAACTTGCGCAGGGCCGCGCGGGTGGCCGGCCCCAGCTGGCCGTCGATCGGCCCGGGGTCATAGCCCAGCCGTTTCAGCTTGCGTTGCACCCGCGCGATGAGCGGGTTGTAACCATCATTCGCCGGGGAAATGGAGGCGGTGCGCTGCACCCGCGCGTCGGTCGTGCGCGCCACGCGTTGCTCGGAAACCCTCACGCGCACGTGCGTTCCATTCAGGGGCAGGGCATGCAGCGGCTGCCGCACCCGGCTGCCCCGAATATCGGAAATGCGCAACCCTCCCGTGTCCACCGTCGGCTGCATCATGGTGGTGTTCACGATGATGGCGCTGGCAAACAACGCCACCAGCACGGCACCACCCCAATAGGCAACCTGTTCACGCCGGTTCATGAGTATGCATCCACCTGAAATATGGCCTCTTCCCACCGGGAACGACGATTCTCGCCGCCATTCCTCCCTCACAGCCTATGTGCTAATGGTTAACGAATGTTGAAAAACGAACTCACACAATTAAAAGTGGAAACTCAATAAACCACAACTATACAAAGTGATTCTTCATGAATTTTACCGGGAAACGACACGTCATGATAGTATAATTTCCCAGCAATTCTCATTATGGGGTTGGAAGGTTTGTTGAGAGGGGGCGTCACCTGATTTTTTCGTGGTTGCGTGGGCTTGGGCAGGGCTTCAGCGCCGAAGCAGGCTGGGTGGCGGTTCGCCGCTGACCATGGTGCGGATGAGGGTGCTCCAGTCCGGAAACACCAGATAGCGCGTGATGATGCGCAGCTCCTCGAAGAAGCGCTTGCGCGTGCCGATCACATCCCGCGC
>JALVFB010000411.1 GCA_027030295.1 Hyphomicrobiales bacterium | reverse complement strand
CCCAGCGTGTTCATCTATGGCGGCTCCATCCTGCCGGGTGTCTTCCGGGGCAAGCCGGTGACGGTGCAGGACGTGTTCGAGGCCGTGGGCAAGCATTCCGTCGGCGCCATGTCCGATGAAGACCTCGATGAGCTGGAGCACAACGCCTGCCCCTCCGCCGGCTCCTGCGGCGCGCAGTTCACGGCCAACACCATGGCCACGGTGGCCGAGGCCATCGGCCTGGCGCTGCCCTATTCCTGCGGCGCGCCGGCGCCCTATGAAATGCGCGATCAGCTGTGTTTCGCGGCCGGCGAGGCGGTGATGCACCTGCTGGCCGAAAACATCCGCCCGCGCGACATCGTCACCCGCGAGGCGCTGGAAAACGCGGCGGCCGTGGTGGCGGCCTCCGGCGGCTCCACCAACGCGGCGCTGCACCTGCCGGCCATCGCGCACGAGTGCGGCATCGAGTTCGACATCTTCGACGTGGGGCGCATCTTCGAGCGCACGCCCTACATCGCCGATCTGAAGCCCGGCGGCAAATACGTGGCCAAGGACATGTTCGAGGCCGGCGGCATTCCGCTGCTGATGAAGACGCTGCTGGAGGAAGGCTACCTGCACGGCGACTGCCTGACGGTGACCGGCCGCACCATGGCCGAGAACCTGGCGAAGGTGCAGTGGAACGACGAGCAGGACGTGGTGCGCCCGGCCTCCGACCCGATCTCGCCCACCGGCGGCGTGAAGGTGCTCAAGGGCAACCTGGCGCCGGACGGGGCCATCGTGAAGGTGGCGGGCATGAGCCATCTGAAGTTCCGCGGCCCGGCGCGCTGCTTCGACACCGAGGAGGAGTGCTTCGAGGCCGTCACCAACCGCCAATACAACGAGGGCGACGTGCTGGTGATCCGCTACGAGGGGCCGAAGGGCGGGCCGGGCATGCGCGAGATGCTGGCCACCACCGCGGCGCTCTATGGCCAGGGCATGGGCGACAAGGTGGCGCTGATCACCGACGGACGCTTCTCCGGCGCCACGCGCGGCTTCTGCGTCGGGCACGTGTCGCCGGAGGCGGCGGCGGGCGGGCCCATCGGGCTTATCCGCGATGGCGACATCATCATCCTGGACGCGGTGGCCGGCACCATCGAGGTGGAGCTTTCCGACGAGGAGCTCGAGCGGCGGCGCAAGGAGTGGACGCCGCGCGAGGAGAACTTCGGCTCCGGCGCCCTGTGGAAATACGCCCAGCTCGTCGGCTCCGCCCGTCATGGCGCGGTGACCCATCCGGGCAAGAAGGGAGAGAAACGCGTCTATGCGGACATCTGAGGGCACATGGCGCATTGCCGGCGCGGCCGTCCTGGGGGCGGCCCTGGCGCTGTCGCTTTTGGCGGCCGCGCCGGCGCCCGCCCTCGCGCAGGACGGGGGCGACGGGCCGGGGCTGGATCTGCTGCGGCAGTTTCACAGCTATGCCCCGGCGCGGCGAATGCCGCAGAGGCGCGCGCCGAACCAGGAGGCCGGCGTCGCGCTGATGCGCAAGGGGCGCGCGGCCTGGCGCGCCGGCGATTATGCTCTGGCGCGGAAGCTGTTCGCACAGGCCTTCGACAAGGGTGAAGTGCTGGCCGGATGGTATCTCGGCTATCTCTACAGCACCGGGCGCGGCGGCAAGGTGGATCATGAGAGGGCCTTCCGCTATTACCGGGCGCTGGCGAAGCGTTACGATTCGGACGAGCGCGATCTGCGGCGGCTGATGCTGAGCGTGGACGCGCTGGTGCGGGTGGCGGACTATTATCGCACCGGTGTCGGGCGCAAGAAGAAGCACCAGGATCTGCGTCGGGCCTTCCGGCTCTACAACATTGCGGCGGCGCATAATCATGCAGGCGCCTTCTATGGCATGGCCATGGTGGCGCTGGCCAGCAAGGGGCGCATCGCGCGCCGGCGCTGGGTCGTGGGCTGGCTGAAGCGGGCGGCCATGGCCGGACACGCGCCGGCGGCGGCGGCGCTCTCGCAACTGGCGTCGCGGGGCATCCCCGGCGTGCTGAAGCCCGATCCGGTGGCGGCGGAAGCATGGCGCATCATTTCCCTGCGTCTGCGTGGCCCCGCGGTGTTCGAGAACATGGCGCCGCCGAAAGCCGGGCTGGCCGCCGATCAGAATCAGCAGGCGGCGCAGCTGGCCGATCATTTTCTGGCGACCTATATGCGGTTGCGCCGTGTGCGTTCGGCGTTGCCTTCGGCGCAGGCGGCGCCGTTACCCACACGGCCGGCGGCGGCCATGGGCGCCGTCTCGCCGGCGCCTGAACAATGAAATGAGCGTTGGCTCTTGCCTTGCGCCATGCGCATCTGCCAATCTCCCGATCGATTTTTGGCGTTGAAAGGGGAGGCTGCCGTCCGCGGCGGTTGCCTGCTGCATGAAGATAATCGTTTGTGGCGCGGGGCAGGTGGGGCGCGGCATCGTTCGCCGGTTGTCGGCGGAAGGCAATGACGTGACCGTCATCGACGTCTCGCCCAATCTGGTGCGCATCATTTCCGACGAGCTGGACGTGCAGGGCGTGGTGGGTCACGCGGCGCATCCGGACGTGCTGGAGCAGGCGGGCATCGCCGATGCGGAAATGCTCATCGCCGTCACCCATGCCGACGAAGTGAACATGGTGGCCTGCAAGATCGCCGACGCGCTGTTTCAGGTGAACATGCGCATCGCGCGGGTGCGGGCGCGCAGCTATCTGCAACCGCAATACCGCGCCCTGTTCGCGCGCGAGAACCTGGCGGTGGATCTGGTCATCTCGCCGGAGGTGGCGGTGGGCGACATGGTCATCGACCGGGTGTCGCATCCGGGCGCGCAGGACGTGGTGCACTTCGCTTCGCGCAAGGTGGTGGCGCTGGGGGTGCAGCTGGACGAGGACTGCCCGGTGCTGGACACGCCGCTTTCGCAGCTCACCGCGCTGTTTCCCGATCTGACGGCGGTGGTGGTGGCCATTCGCCGCGAGGGAAAGGTGCTCATTCCCCATGCGCAGGACGAGCTGATGGCGGGGGATTTCATCTATGTCATCACCGCCACCGACAGCGCCGCCAGGGTGCTGCACATCCTGGGGCACGAGCAGGAGGCGGCGCGTCATATCGTCATCGCCGGCGCCGGCAACGTGGGGCGCTACGTGGCGCAACGGCTGCTGAAGGAAACCGCCGGGGTGCGGGTGTGGATGGTGGAGCAGGAGCGCAAACGGGCGGAGCTGGCGGCGGATGAGCTGGGGCCGGTGGGCGAGGTGGTGGTGCTGCACGGATCGGCGCTGGACGCGGAGGTGCTTGAAGAGGCGGAGATCGGGCGCGCCGACCTGTATCTGGCGCTGACCAACGACGACAAGGTGAACCTGCTTTCCGCCCTGCTGGCGCGGCAGCAGGGGGCGCGGCGCACCATGAGCCTGGTTTCGACGCTGGATTCGGCGGCGCTGGCGGCGCCATTGGGGGTGGATTCGTGGATCGACCCCAGGGCGGTCACCGTCTCCACCATCCTGCAATATGCCCGCGGCGGCTTTCTGCGGCGCGTCTATCCGGTGTTTTCCGACGCCGGCGAGATCATCGAGGCGGAGGTGCTGAACACCGCGCCCATCGTCGGCAAGAAGCTGCGCGAGGCGGAAATTCCGGCCGGGGTGCGCATCGGCCTGGTGGTGCGCGGCGAGGAGCTGATCCGGGCCACGGGGGACACGGAGTTGCAGCCCGGTGATGACGTGATCCTGTTCGCGCAGGCGGATCATCGCGACGACGTGGCGAAGCTGTTCCGGGTGTCGCTGGAGTATTTCTGAGGCGGACTTTCCGGCCTCTGACGCAAATACTTGCGGAAACGCTTCTTTCCCGCCATTCTTCGAGCAGTGAATCAAGCCCGGAACCGCGCCCATGCCCATATCCGATCCGTCGCTGACCATTGGCATCGAGGAAGAATACCTGCTGGTGGACGCGGAGACGCTCGACCTGGTGGAAGAGGCGCCCGCCGGGTTGATGGAGCAGGCGGAGCGGGAGCTTCAAGGGCATGTCTCGCCGGAATTCCTGCAATGCCAGATCGAGGTGGAAACCTCCGTGTGCCGCACCGTGGGCGAGGCGCGCGCGGAGCTGGCCAAGCTGCGCCGGGTGCTGGCGCGCATCGCAGGCGAGCACGGGCTGGCGCTGATCGCGGCCTCCACGCATCCGTTCGCCGACTGGTCGCGCATGCAATTCACGCCGAAGGAGCGCTATCTGCAACTGGCGGAGGATCTCGCGGGCGTGGGGCGGCGGCTGCTCATCTGCGGCATGCACGTGCACGTGGGCGTGGAAGACGAAGACCTGCGCATCGACCTGTTCAACCAGTTGCCCTATTTCCTGCCGCACCTGCTGGCGCTGTCCACCTCCTCGCCTTTCTGGCAGGGGCGCGACATGGGATTGCAGAGCTATCGGCTGACGGTGTTCGACACCCTGCCGCGCACCGGCCTGCCGCCGGAGTTCGAGAGCTGGGGGGAATATACGCGCGCCGTGGATGTGCTGGTGCACGCCGGCATCATCGAGGACGCGACGAAGGTGTGGTGGGACCTGCGCCCCTCGGCGCGTTTTCCGACGCTGGAATCGCGCATTTGCGACGTGTGCACGCGGCTGGACGATGCCGTGGCCATCGCCGCCATGACGCAGTCGCTGGTGCGCATGCTGTGGCGGCTCCGGCGCAGGAATCAGCGCTGGCGGCGCTATGGCCGTTTTCTGGTGAACGAGAACCGCTGGCGGGCGCAGCGCTATGGCACGCGGGAGGGGCTGATCGACTTCGGGCGTGGCGAGCTGGTGCCCTACGAGGAGCTATTGCGTGAGTTGCAGGAGCTGTTGCGCGAGGACGCGGCGGCGCTGGGCTGCGAGAAGGAGCTGCTGGCGACCTCGGACATTCTCGAGCGCGGCACCAGCGCCGAACGGCAGCGCCAGGTCTATCATCGGGCGCTGGAGGCGGGTGCGGACGAGCACGAGGCCCTGCGGGGAGTGGTGCGGTTTCTCATCGAGGAGACGGTGGCGGGCACGTGACGCCATTCAAGTGGTGGGCGGGGGCAGGGGGATGACCCGGCCCGCGCCTTCCAGCAGGGCGGTCAGGCGGCGCTTGATGTCGTCGCGGATGGTGTCGGCGCGTTCCAGAATCTCGCGGCACTTCAGGAAGTCGTAGGCGCGGTAGGCGTCCAGCGGCGGGTCGATCCAAAGCTCCGGCGGCGAGAGGCGGCGTTTCAGCTCGGCGATCTTCAGCTGCATGATCTGTGTGGCGCCCAGCGCGAGTTCGGTCTGACCGGGCTTGCGCTCCTCGCGGACGAGGCCAGCAGGATGGCCCGTCACCTCCACGGCGATGACCGGCTTGCAGCCCGCCGCCTGCAAATGGTCGAAGGGCACGGGGTTGGATATGGCGCCATCCACCAGCAGGCGGTCGTCGATTTTCGGCGCGGCGATGAGGCCGGGGATGGCGATGGAGGCGGCCACCGCCGCGCGCAATGGGCCGCTGGTGATGACGTGCTCTTCCGCCGCGTGGAAGTCCGTGGTGCTGATGAGGAGCGGGATGGACAGGTCTTCCAGCCGTTCGGGCAGGTCGGGCGGCATGAACAGGTCGAGCAACGCCGCGCCGTCCAGCATCATGCCGCGCGAGAGCGAGAAATTCAGCAGGTTGCGCGGTCGCGTCTCGCCGCCGCGCAAAAGCTGGCGGGCGGCGCGGATGGGGTGGCCCAGCACGGACAGGGCGTGCTCGCGGATGGCGGCGGCGGGCATGCCGGCGGCATAGGCCGCGCCGACCATGGCGCCAAAGGAAGCCCCCGCGATCATCGCCGGGCGCAGGCCCAGCTCGTCGAACACCTCCAGCACCACGATGTGCGCCAGCCCCCTGGCCGCGCCGCCGCCCAGCGCCAGGCCGATGGCCAGGCCTTCTCCCCGTTTCTCCAGCGCCGGGAGGGGATATGGAACCGTGTCCTGCATGCGGGCTTTATACCCGTGGTGTGCGTCGATGTCATTCATTTTCTTGTTGTGTTCCATATTCATAATTTGTTCTTGACTGAAGACAGAAGTGAAGCTATGGTGTCGCCAGCCGTGGATTTGTGAATGCGGGCAGGGATGGCCGATGATTCACTTTCGCTTCCAGTCGCGAAAGGCGCTCGAGGCGGTGCAATGGATGCTCCGCCAGCGCGAGCGGCTGGACTTTCACACCATTCTGAAGACCGCCTATTTCGCCGACAGGAAATTGTTGAACGCGGTGGGGCGTCCGGTGTTCGGCGCCGAATATCGCGCCATGAACTATGGGCCGGTGCCCGTCGAGATTTACGAGATGCTCAAATGCGAACCCTACTGGCTGTCCGAGTTGCGGCTCGAGGAATATCCTTGGCGGCGGGAAGGGTATCATGTGCGTCTGGAAGGCGCGCCTGCCAATGAGCTGCGGCATCTTTCCAAACTGGACATGCAGGCGCTGGAAGAGGGGTTCCGGAAAGCCGCTTGCATGACCTTCGACGAGCGCACGCGCGCAACGCACGGCATGGATTGGGTGAGGGGGCTGGATCGTCCCCATGCTCGGATGGATTATGCCGACATGATCGATCCGGACAATCCGCGCCGGGAGGATATCATCGCCGAACTGGAGCGG
>JALVFB010000410.1 GCA_027030295.1 Hyphomicrobiales bacterium | reverse complement strand
AAAACATTTTCAGGCACACTGCGGATTCCGGGAACATCGTGGGGGAGTTGGCAATCATGCAATCGCGCAGGTTCTTTCTCGCCGGCATGCTGGCCTGCCTGCCCGGCGTGGCCATGGCGCAGGGCGGTCTGCACTTTCCGTTTGCCGGGCGGGGCCGGCAGCAGGGGCACTACCGGGGGCGGCGGCTGGTGCCGTGGAACGGGCCGGAAAAGCCGGGCACCATCGTCATCATCACGCGCGAGCGGGCGCTGTATCACGTCCTGCCGGGCGGGCGTGCCATGCGCTACGGCGTGGGAGTGGGCCGTGCCGGCTTTGCCTGGTCGGGCGTGGCCTACGTGGGGCGCAAGGCCATCTGGCCGGACTGGCGGCCGCCGAAGGAGATGATCCAGCGCGAGCTCGTGCAATATGGCCGGCGGCTGCCGAACGTGATGCCGGGCGGCATCGACAACCCGCTGGGGGCACGGGCGCTGTACCTGTACAAGGACGGCCGCGACACCCTCTATCGCATCCACGGCACCAATGCGCCTCAGACCATTGGACGGGCGGTTTCCTCCGGGTGCATCCGCATGCTGAACGAGGAGATCATCGAGCTGTTCGACAAGGTGCCGGTGGGCACGAAGGTGATCGTGCGCTGAAAGGTGGCAGGGCCGCGCGACGGGCATGCGCGGCATTGACCTCTCGCCCGAAATGGTGAAAACCGCTACCATCCCTTCGTCACGGGTGGTGGCGGTTTTCGTTTTTCCGGCGGGCGCGCGGCCCGCGTTGGCAACAGGGGGCATCCGGGCAGGATCATGAGCAACGGCGAGAAGAAACCGGGCAAGAGCGGCGCGGCGAAGCCGCCGGTGATCGACGTGGAAGCGAAGAAGGTGGGCGGGGAGAAACCCGCCACCGGGGGCGCGGACAAGCCGGCGGGAAAGGCCGGGAAGGAGGCCGGCGCGGCGACACCGGCGGCGGAGAAGTCGGCCGGAAGCGCCGCCGCCAAGAACGCGGCGAAAAAATCTGACAAGGACAAGGAGACGGCCGGCAAGCCCGCTGCCGAAAAGAGCGGGGGCAAGGCCCCGGGCGAGAAAAAGGCTGGCGAGAAGAAGGCCGAAAAGGGCGAGGCCAAACCTCACGCGAAGAAGAAGCGCAAGGGCGGCGGCTGGTTCTGGAAGGGGTTGTTCGGCATCCTGCTGCTGGGCGGCGCGGCAGGCGGCGGCGCGTGGCTGTACCAGCAATACGGCCCGGAGAAGAAGATCGCCGCCATGCAGGCGCAGATCGCGGCGCTGCAGCAGAAACTCTCCGGCGGTGGCGATCTAGCGGCGCTCTCGGCGGACGTGAAGAAACTGCAGGAGGAACAGAACCGGCTGGCTGCGGCGGTAAGCGAGCTTTCCAAGTCCGACGGTGGCGAGCTGCCGCTGAAGGTGAAGGCGCTTGAAGAAAGGGTTGCGGCGCTCGATGCCCTGAAAGGCCAGGTGGAACAGAACACCAGGGCCCTGCAGGCGCTGCAGGAGGCATTGCAGGACGTGCAGGGGCAGCTTTCCACGCTCAAGGAGGGCATGGAGCAGT
>JALVFB010000409.1 GCA_027030295.1 Hyphomicrobiales bacterium | reverse complement strand
CGGGGGAGGGATCCAGCACCGCCACCTGCTTCGGATCGATCCCGGCCTGAAGCCAGCCCTTCAGCATGGCCGATCCCATGCGCCCCGCGCCCAGAAGGAGAATATCGCCCTCGAACGGAGGTATCGTCGATGGTGCGCCCATTTCACGCCTCTCCGACGGTCTCGAACAGACAGGCGGCAAGCGCCTCGTCCGCCTTTTTGCCGGCCCAGATGACGAACTGAAACGCCGGGTGGTATTGCGCGCAGGCCTGCGCCACCCGCCGCAGCAGCCGCCGCGCGCGCTGCTCGTCCGCCAGGTCGCGCTCCGCCATCATCTGGGCGTGGCGAAACACCACTTCCTCGCCCCAGAGCTCGAAATGCCCCAGCGACAACCGGGTGTTCGCCAGCTGCACCAGCGCCGCCACGTCCGCCCGCCGCGCCGGCGGCACCGGCATGTCCCACATGGCCGCCACCTGCAACAGCTCATCCGCCGCCCGCCATTGCGCGGAAAGTTGCACGGTCAGGCTTTCCAGCTCCGCGGAGAGCAGCAGCTCGGCCCGATCCGCCCGCAGGCAGGCCCAGCCCAGATGCTCCGCCGCGGCCTCCAGGGCCAGCAGCGGGTCCGGCGCGTCATCGAAACCGGCGGCGCTGGCGTGCATGATGGTTCTCCCCTGCGCCACCACCGTTCCGGCATGGGCGCCGGCACGGGGGGCAATGGTTGACGAATCGTTAAGTTCACGTTGCCGCATGGCGGACTCGCCCGCAAGAGTCGGCGGGTGATTCCTCCACAACGGCGGTGTGCGGGATCGGCCTTGCGGGCGGCGGACGCTGTCGCTATGTATGCGTGCGAAACGGGCCGCGTGGGGAGCGGTTCGCGGCCGGGGCCGGTCGCCGCGGCTTCGTGTGGGCGGTTAGCTCAGCTGGTAGAGCATCTCGTTTACACCGAGAGGGTCGGCAGTTCGAGTCTGTCACCGCCCACCATTTTTTCGGGGGCATGCCGGTTTTGGCCGGCGCGAGGGCGCCGCGCCACGGAGGGGAAGGTATGAAATACCTCGACGATATCCTCGCGCGCTGGCCGGAATGGCGCGATTTCATCCTCAACAAGCTGCTGGAATGGGCCACCTCGCCGCAATTCTACGGCCAGGTGGGCGCCGTCGTCGCCTGCCTGTTGCTGACGCCGCCGCTCGCCGCCATCCTGCGCAAGCAGCTGCTGCGCCTGAAACTGGCCGAAACCGGCCCCACTATCGTCCGCCGTGCCGGACAGGTGGTGGAGAGCCTCACCGACCTCATGCGCCAGCTGGTGCTGGTGGCGCTGCTCGCCATCGCCGCCACGCTGGCCGATGTCGCATTGGGCGCCAGCTGGCTGGTGCGCCTGGCCCAGAGCGTCGTGCTGGTGTGGCTGCTCTATGCCGCCATCAACCGCTACATCACCCACCCCATCCTGCGCTCCGCCGCCATCTGGGTCGGCATACCCGTCGCCACGCTGCAGGTCTTCGGCTGGTATGACGATGTCATCCGCCTGCTCGATTCCATTTCCGTTTCCGTCGGCAACATCCGGTTGTCACTGTATTTCCTGATCAAGGCCGGCATTTTTGGCGCCGCCTTCTTCTGGATCGGCCGGGTGACGTCCGAGGCCGGGCGCAACGTCATCCAGAAGCAGGAATCGCTCGACCGGGGCATCCGCGAACTGGCCACGCGGTTGTTCGAGATCGCGCTTTACATGGTCATTTTCCTGCTGCTGTTGCAGGTGCTGGGGGTGGACCTGACGGCGCTGGCCATTCTCGGCGGCGCGGTGGGCGTCGGTTTGGGCTTCGGCCTGCAACAGATCGCCGCCAACTTCATTTCCGGCATCATCGTGCTGATGGAGCGGTCCATCGTGGTCGGCGACTACGTGGAGCTGGAAGACGGCAAGGCCGGCATCGTCAAGCAGATCAACATCCGCGCATCCGTGCTGGAAACGTTCGACGGCAAGGAAATCATGGTGCCGAACGAGCGCTTCATCACCCAGCGTTTCATCAACTGGACGCACGACGATCCGCGCCAGCGCTACGAGGTGGAATTCACCGTCTCCTACGACACCGACCTGCACCAGGTGCCGCCCATCGTCGAGGAGGCGGTGCTGAAACATCCGCGGGTGCTGCGCGAGCCGGAAATGCCCGACTGCGAACTGCGCGAATTCACCGAAAGGGGCGTGAAGTTCGCGGTGGAGTTCTGGGTGGAAGGCCTGGACGACGGCCCCAACAAGTTCTCCTCCGACGTGCTGTTCCTGGTGTGGGACGCGCTGAAGGAGAACGACATCCGCATGCCCGTGCCGCGCCGCGAGGTGATATTGCTGGGAGCCGATGGCGAACCTGTCACGGCGGGCTCTTCCAGCGCGTGAAGGATGAAAAAGACCCCGTGGCGCACCACGGGGTCTGGCAGGGATCCTCCGCACTCTCGGCGGGGGGATCGAAAGAAGCGGGCCGGCATGTCGGTGATTGGGGATCGCAATTGGCCCGGGAGAGGTTTCCTTATGGCCGAGTTCTTGTCTCCTGCCAGAATGGGAGGGTGGCATGTGTTCAGCCCCCTCTCTGCCACGGCAGGAATCCGGCAGGCGACCGCCTGTCAGACGCAGCCCGTCGGCTTGGGCAGGCCGCCATATTTGGTGATGGGCTTCATGGGCCCGGTCTGCCACAGGTCGAACAGCTCCTTCTTCTTCTTGCCGATGTATTTCATGAACACGCGCAGCGCGGGCACCTGGTTGTATTCCTCGTAATATTCCCGCGCCTTCATGATCTGATCCCACATCTCGTCGGTCAGCTCGATGCCGTCGGCCTCGGCCATGGCGCGGCCGATTTCCGGCGTCCAGTCGTTCATGTTCTCGAGATAGCCGTCGGCGTCGCGCGGCGGCAGGTCGATGGTGGTCGTGCTCATGTCGTCCCTCCTGATGTGCGGCGTTTCTCCTCTTGGCGAAAGCATCCACACGGGTTCTTGTTGCGAATGATGGTTGAGTGTTTCACTCGGAAAAGTCAAAGCGCCCTTCACACCGGTTCCATCAGGCGGGATGGCCAGGGCGGTTTTCCTTTCGGGACGGGTTGTGGCATGCTCCGGCCGAACCATGACGGGAGTCGCCCATGCACGCCACGGCCAGCAGCCGCCCGAGGCTGTTCACCATTCCGCCGCACGCGGATTTTCTCGCCACGCTGGCGCGCGCCATGCGTTCCGGAGCGCTGCTGCCCGCGGAATGGCGCGACGAGGAGGCGGCCTTTCCGGCCTTCGCCGGCTGGCGCATCTTTCTGCCCACGCGGCGCGCGGCCCGCGCCCTGGCGGCGGCGTTGCTGCGGACGCGGGAAGGGCAGGGGGCGCAATTGCTGCCGCGCATTCTGCCGCTGGGCGACGTGGACGAGGATGCGTTGCTGCTGGCCGGCGAGGAAGCGCCGGAGGTCGGCCCCGATGCGGCGGCGCTGCCGCCGGCCGTCGAGCCATTGCCACGCCTGTTCCTGCTGGCGCGGCTCATGCGGCGCTGGGCGGCGCTGCCGGAATCCACACATTGGCGGCTGGCCGATCATCTGCGCCGTCATCCGGGCGCGGCGCTCAGGCTGGCGCGGTCGCTGGCGCGGCTCATCGACACCTTCGAGAACGAGGAACGGCCGCTGGAGGCCACCGACGAACTGGCGAAGACCTTCGTGGAGAGGCCGGAGCACCGGCTGGCGGCGCGCGAGCTGTTGCGGTTTCTGGGCCGCGAATATCCGGCGGCGCTGGCCGAACGCGGCGTGACGGGCGCGGCGGCGCGCCGCGCCCGCCTCCTGCGCCTGCAGGCGGAAGCCTTGCGCCGCGAGCAACCCCGCGCGCCGGTGATCGCCGCCGGGTCCACCGGCACCATTCCGGCCACGGCGGCGCTGCTGGCCATCATCGCCCGCCTGCCCACGGGCTGCGTGGTGTTGCCCGGGCTGGACACGGAGATGGACGATAAGAGCTGGGAGGCGCTGGAGCCGGGGCACCCCCAATATGGCATGAAGCAACTGCTGGAGCGCATGGGCGCCGATCGCAACGAGGTGCGGGTGCTGGGCGGGGAAGGAGAGGCATGTTCCCCCACGCCGCGCGCGGTGCTGCTGTCGGAAGCGCTGCGCCCCGTCGCCACCACCGAAGCCTGGCGCCGGCGCGTGCAGGAATTGCGCGACGTGCTGGACAAGGGAGCACGGAACTTGCACCTCTTGCGCGCTCCGACGCGGCGGCTGGAGGCCCTGTCCATCGCCCTGCTGATGCGTGAAACGCTGGAGCGGCCGGGGCGCACCTGCATGCTGGTGACGCCGGACAGGCAACTGGCGCGCGCGGTGCAGGCGGAGCTGGCGCGCTGGAACGTGCGGGTGGACGATTCCGCCGGCCTGCCGCTGGCCGACACGCCGGGCGGCATGTTCGTCAAGCTGCTGCTGGACGCGGCGCTGGATGGCTTCCGGCCGCAACACCTGGCGGCGTTGCTGGCCCATCCCTTCGCCTGCTTCGGCATGATGCGCCAGGACTGCCGGACGGCGGGCGAGGATCTGCAACTGGCGGTGCTGCATCCGCTGACGCGCTTCGACGGCCTCGCCGCCCTGCCGGAGCACGCCCGCGCCCGGCGGGAAGAAGCATGCGCGGCCGACAGTGGCTGGCGCGAGCATCCGAACGTGCAAAATCTGTCCGCCGAGCGCTGGCGACGGCTGGAAGCGCTGGCGCACAACATGGGTGGGCAACTGGCGCCGCTTGCGCGGGCCTTCGCCGGGCGCGCGCCGCGCCCCTTCGTCGCCTCGCTGGAAACGCTGCTGAAAGTGGCCGAGGACATTTCCACCCCGCCAGACGCTTCCGCCAGCCTGTTATGGCGCGGTGAACGCGGCGAGGCGCTGGCGCTGGCCTTTTCCGAGATGCTCCGCCAGTCCGACGCGGCGCCGGACATGACGCCCGCCGATGCCGCCGGGCTGATCGTCACCGAGCTGGCGGCGCGGGTGGTGCGCCCTCATGGCGCCTCGCACGCGCGGCTGGCCATCCTCGGGCCGCTGGAAGCGCGCCTGCTGCGCGCCGACCGCATCATCCTCGGCGGCCTCAACGAAGGCGTCTGGCCGGAAACGACGCAGAACGATCCCTGGCTCAACCGCGCCGACCGGCAGGCGCTGCACCTGCCCACGCCGGAGCGCCGCATTGGCCTGGCGGCGCACGATTTCGTGCAACTGGCGGCACAGGGGGAGGTCTGGCTCACCTGCGCCGACAAGGTGCAGCAACAGCCCATGGAGCCATCGCGCTGGATATTGCGCCTGCAGGCGGTGTTGCAGGGGGCGCTGGAGGCCGATGACACGCCGTTGCGCTGGGCGGCGGCGCTGGATGCGCCGCAGAACAAACGCCCCGAGCCGGTTTCGCCGCCACGCCCGGCGCCGCCGCCGCATCTGCGTCCGCGCCACATTTCCGCCAGCCGCGTACGCACGTTGCTGAACGACCCTTACGCCATTTTCGCCCGCCACGTCCTGCGCCTGGAGCCGGTGCAGCCACTTTCCCGCGACGTGACGCCGCTGCTGTTCGGCACCATGGTGCACGAGGCGCTGGAGGAGTTCGTCCGCCGCTGGCCACGAGAACTGCCCGACGATGCGGCGGAGGCGCTGTTCGCCTTGCTGGTGGAAAAGCACCGCGAGTGCATCGGCAACGAGGAACACCTGCAACAGGTGCGCGAGCGCCTGAAGCGCATGGCGCGCTGGTTCGTGCACGATGCTGACTGTGAACGGAGTTGGCGGCGGGATCTCCTGCGCGCGCATCCCGAATGCGAGGGGCGGATTGCGTTCGACATCGCGGGCGCCCCGTTTTCTCTCTCCGCCCGCGCCGACCGGCTGGACGTGCTGGCCGATGGAACCCTGCGCATCATCGACTACAAGACCGGCACGCTGCCCAGCCGCGGCGGCGACAAATACGACCCACAAATCGACCTGGAGGCGGCCATCGCCATGCATGGCGGCTTTGGCGATGCGGGAGAGGCGCGCGAGGTGCGCGAATTGCTGCTGGTGCGGGTGCATGGCGGCGAGCCGCCGGGCAGGGTGGACAAGTGGCACAAGCGGCCCGGACGCGGCAAGCCGCCGCCGGAATATGGCCCCGCCTGGCGCGCGGAGCAGGCACTGGACGGCCTGAAACGATTGCTTGAGGACTATGCCGGTCCGGCCCAGCCCTATCTGCCGCTGGATCATGGCCAGCGCCCGCGCGAGGATGATTATGACCACCTGAGCCGCTGGCGTGAGTGGCTGCCCTTGCTCACCATCGACGAGGAGGCTATGAGCGGCAGATGAAGGTGGAAAACCATGCCGTCTGCATGGCGGATGGAGTCACAAGACATTGAAACTCTCGGATTTCGATTTCGATCTGCCGGAAGAGCTGATCGCGCTCAGGCCGGCGCGCCCACGTGATGCCGCGCGCATGCTGGTGGTGCGCCCGCGGATGGAAACGCCCGCCGCGCCCGAACTGGAAGACCGCGTCTTCCGCGATCTGCCGGCGTATCTGCGCCCCGGCGACGTGCTGGTGTTCAACGACACGAAGGTGATCCCGGCGCGGCTGACGGGCCGGCGCGTGCGCGATGGCGCCGGCGGCATGCCGAAGGTGACGTTGAATCTGCACAAGCGCGAGGGCGAA
>JALVFB010000408.1 GCA_027030295.1 Hyphomicrobiales bacterium | reverse complement strand
GAACCCGGTCGAAAATATCTGGCAATATCTTCGCCAGCGATGGTTGGCGAACAAGGTGTTTGATGGGATCGAAGACATTTTTGACGCCTGTTGCGAGGCTTGGAACGCCCTCGTCGCCGAAAGCGGTCGCATCGCTTCCATCGCATCCAGAAAATGGGCCGTCACAGGTCAATGATTATGCAGGTTGGTATAAAAAACACCACGCTACACGACACAGTTGGAAAATTTCTCCGTCATGCCGGCGAAAGCCGGCATCGCAGACCATAAACACATGAGGTTGCGGCACGAGACCCCGGCTTTCGCCGGGGTAACGAGAAAAATAACGCTTTGTGTCGTGTAGTGTGAAAAAACACCCTATGCCCCACCCAACGTCCTTGTCCGATTGGGGGTGGGCGGGGCACGGGTGGCAGGTGATTTTTTTGTGCATGCTGGTTTGATCGGGCCAAATTCCAAAAGGCGATGAAATTTTCTCTCTTTAAACGTTTTTCTTACTTTTCGATGATATGCCACAAGAAATATCGCCTTAAAAAGTCAATGGACAGAAGAAAGTTTCATGTCCTATTTTACCGAAAACATCAACGCTGCCCGGAAAGTTGGAAGATTCATCAAACCATACCTGCAATCGGGGGATCCTGCTACCGCTGCCATTTGTCTTGAAGAAATCCTGAAAAATCTGTCCACCAATCATTTTGCCCCTTTGCTCAAGGCGCATTTTACCAATTCCCCCAGGCATGTTCTGGATCATATCAATGAATTTGCATTCCATCATAAAGAAATGTTCGATATCAATGCCATTTATCTGGAAATGAATCTGTTTGACGTTAACACAGACAAATGGTTTTTTGATATATTTGCCTTTCCCTTCTGCAAGGAAGATTCAGAAGATGAAGACTATTACTGGCTGGCTGAATTTGAATCCTCCGAATGGCCCTGGTTCACACTGCAAGGGCTGGAACATGTTCAAGAGCTGTATGTTCAATTCCAGGCCAGGAAACTCAACGAAGATAAAAACCACGATCTGGAAAAGCAGATAGCCAACATGCTGGTGATCGCCCGCTTTCTTCAGCTCATCCACACCGCCCTGAATGCCGGAAACCTGATCGTGCCCGCAACCATTCTGGCATCGGCGCACGAACATGAAAGTCTCATGATGGGGCGCTTCCTTCCCTGAGCATGGCCTGACAACCAGCACTTCAGGAAACCGCGTCTTGCCAATCCCGAAACAATGAACGTAACGATGGCCACGGGCACTCCCAGATCGAAGGCCATGCCCGTGGTCAATTTGCGCGGTATGGACCACCGTCAGCGCATGGCTCACGTGTTTTCCGGCTCAGGCCGCGCCCTGCCGCTCGCGGCGGATGTCGGGCGGGGTGGCCTCCTCGGCCAGCGCGGCGATGGCTTCCTCCAGCTTCAGCGTGCGCTGCGCCTTCGAGCCGAGGCGGCGTTCGTTCACCGTGCCCTCCTCCACCTCGCGCTTGCCCACCACGAGAATCACCGGCACCTTGGCCAGCGAATGCTCGCGCACCTTGTAGTTGATTTTCTCGTTGCGCAGATCG
>JALVFB010000407.1 GCA_027030295.1 Hyphomicrobiales bacterium | reverse complement strand
GGGTTTCATAGAATTCGGTGATGTCCGTTGCCATGCGGTGGGTGGAAAAGCGCTCCTTGAGCGCCGGAACGCGTTCCGCCGCGCGGGGCAGGGCATCACCGTCGTCCAGCACCTCGGCCAGCCTTTGCGCCAGCGCTTCCGCATCGTCCGGCGGCACCAGCATGTCCTCGGGCAGCATTTCCGGAATGCCGCCCACCCGCGAGGCGATGACCGGGCGGCCGGCGCCCTGGGCCTCCAGCACCACGTAGGGGAAGGATTCCGCCCGTGAGGGCACCACCACCACCCGCCCGCGGCGGAAGGCTTCACGCGCCGGCATGGCGCCGGGCATGACGACGTGGTCGGCCAGCCCACGCTGTTGCACCAGGCGGGCGAACCCGGCCCGTTCCGGCCCGTCGCCCACCAGACAGGCGCGCACCGGGCGGCCCGCCGTATGCAGCCGCGCCAGCGCCTCGATGAGCACATCCACGCCCTTCAGCCGCCGCATCTCGCCGATGAACAGCACGTCCGCCGCGTCTTCATCCGGGGGCAGGGGAGCGAATTCCTCTTCCGTCAGCCCGTTGTGCACCACCCGCACGGGGCAGGGCGGGCGGCCGATCTTGCGGGCGAAGGCTTCACGCTCGAAATCGCAGACGAAAACCATTCCGTCGGTGCGCGAAAGCTGCCAGCGCTCGGCCAGCAGAAACAGGGCGCCGGCCGGCGACCGCCAGGAATAGTGCAGGGAGCCGCCATGGGGGGTATAAACGGCTTTCGCGCCCGCCCCGGCGGCGCCCAGACGCGCATACAGCCCCCCCTTTGCGCCGTGGCCGTGGGCGATGTGCGGCCGCCTTTCGCGCAGCAGGCGGCGCACCTCGGCAAGCGCCTCCAGATCGCCGGGGTGGGGCGGGCGGGGCATGGCGATGCGCGTCACCCCCAGCGCCAGACGTGGCGCCAGCGCCGCCAGCCTTTGCGCCGCCATGTCGCCGCCGCCGAGGTCGCAGACCAGGCCAACGTCGTGGCCGGCGCGAGCCTGCTCCAGCGCCAGGTCGTGCACGTGGCGGAACAGCCCTCCCACCGGCGCGCGGAAGATGTGGAGAATGCGCATGGGCGCCCTCCGGTCAGGACCTCAGAACCAGCGCTCGCGCACATACACGATGTCGCCGGGGTAGAGCTGGGTGGTCATGGGCACCTTGTAGGTTTTCGTTCCCTCGGCCGTGCGCCGGGTGAGCAGCACCTTGCCGGTGTCGGCCCGCTCGGTGAAGCCACTGGCCATGGCCACCGCCTGCGCCACCGTCATGCCCGGCTGATAGGGAAAGCGCCCGGCCTGCTTCACTTCGCCCAGGATGTAGAAGGGTCTGAGCTCCATCGGTTGCACCGACACCGACGGATTGCGCAGGAAACCCCGGCGCAGGCGACGGGTGATGGTGTCTTCCACCTCCTGCAGGCTCAGCCCCGCCACCGGCACCGTGCGGATGAGCGGCATGGAGATGTTGCCGTCCGGATCCACCACATAAACGCCGGTCAGTTCCTGCTGCCCCATGACGCGAATGGCCAGCTTGTCACCGGCCCCCACGCGATAGCC
>JALVFB010000406.1 GCA_027030295.1 Hyphomicrobiales bacterium | reverse complement strand
CAGGCGCACCACGTCGTCGACATATATCCTCAGCTTGGCCGCCTGGTGACGCTCGCGGAACAGCGAAACCTCGTTGAAGGCCAGGGCCTCGTGCTTCTTGCCATGCCTGTCCGTGGCCACCATGCGCAGCGGGTGGATGATAGTTTCCACGGCGTTGCGGATGCGCTCCAGCAGACCCTCGACGCGGTAGTCGTTCATGAGAAAGCCGACGGAGCCGCGATTCATGCCGAAGATGCGTTTGCCGCTGCCCGCCAGCTCGTGCATGGTGTGCAGCATCAGCCCGTCGCCGCCCAGCGCCACCACCACGTCCGCCTCTTCTAGTGGCACGGTGTCATAGACCGCCTCCAGCTCCTGCTTTGCGGCCAGGGCCTCCGGCGTGTCGGCGGCGACGATGGCGATCTTTTCGGGCTGTTCGAGCATGAGGCAGGTCTCCGCGCAAGAAACTGGTCTTTCTGATAGCCCACGCCGGACGATGTCGCCAGTCCGCCCTTGTCATTTCCTTTCTTCACTCGTCATTATCCTGCTCGTCATTTCGGCGAAAGCCGGAATCCTGGCCCACAAATTCATGCGTGTGCGGCACGAGATCCTGGCTTTCGCCAGGATGACGAGTGAAAAAACTTGTGCTTGAGTTGGTGGTGCAAATTTCCTGCTTTCGTGGTGATGACTGGCGGGCGGATGCGGGAAAAACCGGGGAACGCGGCATGGCATACGGCATTCTGGTTCTGGGCGGGGCGCGGTCGGGCAAGAGCCGGCACGCGGAAGCATTGGCGCTGGCGCACGCCGGGCGGCGGGTCTATGTCGCCACCGCCACGCCGGATGATGCGGAAATGCGCGCGCGCATCGCCGAGCACCGGCGGCGGCGGGAAGGGCAGGCGTGGGAAGTGGTGGAGGAGCCGGTGGCGCTGGCCCGCGCGCTGAAGCAGCACGCGGCGGAGGACGCTTTCGTGCTCGTCGATTGCCTCACCCTGTGGCTGAGCAACCTCATGATGCGCGAGATGAACGTCGGCGCGGCAGTGGCGGAGCTGGCGGAGCTGTTGCCGGCGCTGCCGGGCACGGTGTGCATGGTGTCGAACGAGGTGGGGCTGGGCATCGTGCCGGAGCATCCGCTGGGGCGGCTGTTTCGCGACGAAGCCGGCTGGGCGCACCAGATGCTGGCGGAAGTGATGGACGAGGTGCGCTTCATGATCGCCGGCCTGCCGCTGATGCTGAAGGCACCGGGGCGGGGTTGAAAAGCGAAACAATCGGTGATGCAGGTGGAAATGACGCGCGGCGGCGTGGTGGCAAGGGAGGTGCAATCATTCCGGACAGGATATTAAGGGGTATTGACTTGCCGGAAAGACACTTTAACGTTGCATGAAATTTGCCATCGATTTCTGATGGGTGAGGCCACGGTCAAATTTTCGCAACACGGAGATTATGATGAAATCCTCTCATTTTGGCTCTTTCGTCGCCATTCTTTCGGCACTGGGATTGGTCGTGTCTTCAGTCAACCCTGCACGAGCGGGAAAGCTGGAGCGGACGCTTGCCATCGGCGCGGCCATAGGGGCTGGCGTGTATATCATC
>JALVFB010000405.1 GCA_027030295.1 Hyphomicrobiales bacterium | reverse complement strand
GATGCGCCGCGGCCCGCCCCAGATGCCGATGATGAGGAACATCGGGATCAGCCCACCCTCGAAGAACAGGTAGAACAGCACCAGGTCCAGCGCCACGAACACGCCGATCATCAGCGTTTCCAGCACCAGGAAGGCGATGAGGTATTCCTTCAGCCGCTTTTCCACATGCCAGGAGGCGAGAATGACGCCGGGCATGAGGAAGGTGGTGAGCAGCACGAACGGCAGCCCCAGCCCGTCCACCCCCACGTGGTAGGTCATCAGCCCGAACCACGGATAGCGCTCCTCGAACTGGAAGCCCGGCGCCGCCGGGTCGAAGCCCGCCAGCAGCACCAGGCTGAGCGCGAAGGTGAACAGCGTGGCGAACAGCGCCGTGTAGCGCATGTTGCGGCGCACGATCTCGTCGTCCCCGCGAATGACGAGGATGAACAGCGCCCCGATGAGCGGCAGGAAAGTGACGACGGAAAGGATCGGCCAGTCGGTCATGCTCTCAGCCCCCCATCATCAGCCACGTCAGCAGCCCCGCGATGCCCAGCAGCATGGCGAAGGCGTAATGATACAGATACCCCGTCTGCAACCGCGAGGCGACGCGCCCCACCGCCGCCGCCAGCGCCGAGACGCCGTCCGGCCCCAGCCCGTCGATGATCTTCTGATCGCCGCCCTTCCACAGCAGCCGCCCGAGGGCGAACGCCGGCCGCACGAACAGGACGTCATACAGCTCGTCGAAATACCACTTGTTCAGCAGGAACAGATAGACGGGCCGGAACGCGCGCGCCAGTTTCTCCGGCAGGTCGGTCTTCACCATGTAGAACAGGAAGGCCACCGAGAAGCCCGAAACCATCATCACGAACGGCGCCCACTTCACCCACGCCGGCACGTGATGCATGGCCTCGACGATCTCGTTGTGCGCCGCGCGATAGATGGCCTGCCCCCAGAACTCCGCCTCGGCCTCGCCGATGAACCAGTCCTTGAACAGGAAACCCGCGAACAGCGCGCCCGCCGCCAGCACATACAGCGGCACCATCATCACCGCCGGGCTTTCGTGCACCCTGGCCAGCGTCTCGCGCGAAGCCCGTGGCTTGCCATGGAACACCACGAACATCAGCCGCCACGAATAGAAGGCCGTGAAGCCCGCCGCGACCACCAGCAGCCAGAACGCCGCCTCGCCCAGCGGCGTATGCGCCGCATAGGTCGCCTCGATGATGGCGTCCTTCGAGAAATAGCCGGCGGTGAACGGAAAGCCGGTGAGCGCCAGCGTGCCGATGAGCATCATCGCCCAGGTGCGCTTGATGTAGGGATACAGCCCGCCCATGCGCCAGATATCCTGTTCGTCGGCCATGGCGTGAATGACCGAGCCGGCGCCCAGGAACAGCAGCGCCTTGAAGAAGGCATGCGTGAACAGGTGGAACATGCCCACGCCATAGGCCCCCACGCCGAGCGCGGCGAACATGTAGCCCAGCTGCGAACAGGTGGAATAGGCGATGATGCGCTTGATGTCGTTCTGCACCAGCCCCACGGTGGCGGCGAAGAAGGCGGTGACCGCGCCGATGGCCAGCACCACCTGCTGCGCGACGTGAGCCAGCTCGTAGATGGGGCTCATGCGCGCCACCAGGAACACGCCCGCCGTGACCATGGTGGCGGCGTGAATGAGCGCGGACACCGGCGTCGGGCCTTCCATGGCGTCCGGCAGCCAGGTGTGCAGCAGGAACTGCGCCGACTTGCCCATGGCGCCCATGAACAGCAAAAGCCCGATCAGCTCCAGCGCCGGCACGTCCCGGCTCAGGAAATGCATGGTTTTTTCCGCCATCTCCGGCGCCGCCGCGAAGATGGGGTCGAACTCGATGCTGCCGAACAGGGCGAAGGTGGCGAAAATGCCCAGCGCGAAGCCGAAGTCGCCCACGCGGTTGACCACGAAGGCCTTGATCGCCGCCGCGTTGGCGGACGCCCGGTCATACCAGAAGCCGATGAGCAGGTAGGACGCCAGGCCCACGCCTTCCCAGCCGAAGAACATCTGCAACAGGTTGTCGCTGGTCACCAGCATCAGCATGGCGAAGGTGAACAGCGACAGATAGGCGAAGAAGCGCGGCTGGTGCGGATCGTGGCTCATGTAGCCCAGCGAATAGACATGCACCAGCGCCGAGACGGTGGTGACCACGACGAGCATCACCGCGGTGAGCGTGTCCACGCGCAGCGCCCACTGCGCCACCAGCTTGCCCGACCGCACCCATTCGGCGATGACCACCTTGTAGGTGTGCCCGGCGATGACGTCGAAGAAGGCGACCCACGCCAGCGCCGCCACCAGCAGCAGGATGCCGGTGGTCAGCAGCATCGGCCAGCGCGGCCCGTCGTAATGGAAATGATGATGCCCGTCCTCTTCCGCATGCGCGTCATGCGCCGGCTGCGGCGGCGCGCCGCCCACGTAACGGAACACCGCCGTGCCGAACAGCCCGGCCGTAACCGCGCCCAGCAGCGGCAGGAAGACGATGGCTTTCAGCAGCGTTTCCACGCTATTCCCTCCCGGTTCGTCCGGCTCTTCATCCCTTCAGACTGTCGATCTCGTCCACCGCGATGCTGCCGCGGTTGCGGAAGTAGACGACGAGGATGGCCAGGCCAATGGCCGCCTCCGCCGCCGCCACGGTAAGCACCAGCAGCGCGAACACCTGCCCCATCAGGTCGCCCAGATGGGTGGAGAAGGCCACCAGATTGATGTTCACCGCCAGCAGCATCAGCTCCACCGACATGAGAATGACGATGACGTTCTTGCGGTTCAGGAAGATGCCGAACACCCCGATGGTGAACAGGGTGGCCGCCACCCCCAGATAATGCGCCAGTCCGATGCTCATCTCTTCGCCAGTCCTTTTTCACCCGTCATTCCGGCCTTGTTCCCATCACACCGGCCTTTTCATTCGTCATTCCGTTTTTCACTCGTCATTCCGGCGCAAGCCGGAATCTCGTGCCGCACACTCATCAGCATGTTTTCCGAGACCCCGGCTTCCGCCGGGGTGACGGAGAATTTATCTACAACCCCTGCCCCGGTTTCACGTCCACCAGCCGCACCGCCTCCTCGCGCGTGCGCGCCACCTGATCCGCCACGTTCTGCCGCTTCACGTCGCGCCGATGATGCAGGCTCAGCACGATGGCCCCGATCATCGCCACCAGCAGGATCATGCCCGCCGCCTGGAAGAAATAGACGTGATCGGTATAGAGAATGCGCCCCAGCGCCTCGGTGTTCGTCATCCCCTGCATGGCCGGCGCCATTTTCAGCTTCGCCGCCATGGCGGCCGGCTTCCATTTCAGCGCCACGAACATGAGCTCCGCCAGCAGCACGCCACCCACCAGCCCGGCCAGCGGCGCGCTGCGGATGAAGCCCGCCTTCAGTTCGGCGAAGTCCACGTCCAGCATCATGATGATGAACAGGAACAACACCAGCACCGCGCCCACATAGACCACCACCAGGATCATCGCCAGGAACTCCGCCCCGGCCAGCAGGAACAGCCCGGCGCCGTTGAAGAAGGCGAGGATCAGGAACAGCACCGCGTGCACCGGGTTGCGCAGCGTGATGACCAGCGCCGCGGAAACCAGCAGCACGCTCGCGAACAGCCAGAAGAATGCCGATACGATCATCTCAGCCCGTCCCCTCTTGCCCCGCCATCAGCGCCATGGCGCGTCCGCCCGGATATTGGCCGCCAGCTCCCGCTCCCAGCGCTCGCCGTTCGCCAGCAGCTTCTCCTTGGTATAGAACAGCTCCTCGCGCGTCTCGGTGGCGAACTCGAAGTTCGGCCCCTCGACGATGGCGTCCACCGGGCACGCCTCCTGACAGAAGCCGCAATAGATGCACTTGGTCATGTCGATGTCATAGCGCGTGGTGCGCCGCGAGCCGTCCTCGCGCCTCGGCCCGGCCTCGATGTGAATGGCCTGCGCCGGGCACGCGGCCTCGCACAGCTTGCAGGCGATGCAGCGTTCCTCGCCGTTAGGGTAGCGGCGCAATGCGTGCTCGCCCCGGAAGCGCGGCGAGATGAAGCCCTTCTCGAACGGATAGTCGATGGTCGCCTTGGGCGCGAAGAAGTAGCGCATGGAGAGCGCGACGGCCTCCACGAACTCCTTCAGGAACAGCGACTTGATTGCCTGTCCTACCCGCATCGTGCGCCCTCTTCCTCAGCTTTCCGTCCCTTATCCGCCAAACAGCTCCCGCAACAGCGGCCCCAGCAGGAAATAGCCCACCAGCGGCAGAAAGACGATATCCACCACGGCAAGCATTTTCATCACCCGGTTGAGCCGTTGCCGCATGACCTGCAGCTCCTTTTCCGACGCCCCGGCCTCGCGCCGCTGGGCGATGACCTGGCGCAGCGGACGAACGGCCAGGACCATGCCGACCAGCCCCACCACCAGCAATAGCAGCCCGCCGGCCAGATTCCACACGTCGCCCGGCTTCCGGAATATGGCCTCATACAGTTCCATGCTCCCTCCTCACGGCGCCAGGTCGAAGGCCACCAGCACGCCCGCCACCAGCACCACATAGAACAGCGAGATGGGCAGGAACACCTTCCACCCCAGCCGCATCAGCTGGTCGAAGCGATAGCGCGGCACGAAGGCCTTCACCAGCGCGAACATGAAGAACACGGCCAATGCCTTCAGGGCGAACCACACCACGCCCGGTATCCAGTTGAACGGCGCGATGTCCACCGGCGGCAGCCAGCCGCCCATGAACAGCACGGTGGCCATGGCGCACATCAGCGTGATGGCCACGTATTCCCCCAGCATGAACAGCAGATACGGCGTGGACGAATATTCCACCATGTGCCCGGCCACCAGCTCCGATTCCGCCTCGATGAGATCGAACGGCGGGCGCTGCGTCTCCGCCAGCGCCGAAACGAAGAAGATGATGAACATCGGAAACAGCGGCAGCCAATACCAGTCCAGGAACGAGTTCGGCAGGCCGATCATGGTGCCCAGCCCGCTCTGTTGCGCATGCACGATCTCGGTGAGGTTCAGCGAGCCCGCCGCCAGCAGCACGGTGATGATGACGAAACCGATGGACACCTCGTAGGACACCATCTGCGCCGCCTCGCGCAGCGCCGCCAGGAACGGATACTTGGAGTTCGACGCCCAGCCGCCGATGATGGTGCCATAGACCATCAGCGAGGAGATGGCGAAGAGATACAGGATGCCGACGTTGATGTCGGCGACGACCCAGCCGTCCGCCACCGGCACCACCGCCCAGGTGGACAGCGCCAGAATGGTGGTGATGAGGGGTGCTGCGATGAACAGCGCCTTGTTGGTGGCGTCCGGCAGCACCACCTCCTTCAGCACGAACTTCAGAAGGTCGGCGAACGACTGCAACAGGCCGAACGGCCCCACCACGTTCGGCCCGCGCCGCATCTGCACCGCCGCCCACACCTTGCGGTCGACGTAGATGAGCATGGCCAGCGTCACCAGCAGGATCACCAGCAGCAGCACGCTCTTGAAGGCGATCCACAGCAGCATCATGGCCGTATCCCAGCCGATCATGCCCGCTCCCTCCGCATCGAAACCTCTCCCATGCCGCGCATCACTCGGCCGCCTCCCTGTTCACCTCCCCGCGCATGATCGCGCTCATGCGGGTCAGGATTTCGGACGCGCGCGCCACCGCGCTGTCCTGCCAGAAGTCGGCGATGGCGGATACCAGCGGCGCATCGTCCGGCGCCCCGCCGCTCTCCGCCAGCGCCTTCAGATCGGCCGGGTTGGCCAGCGTGATCATGTCGATGTGCGCCAGCTGCGGGGCATGTTCATACAGCGCCGCGCGCAACTCCGCCGCCGCGCCAAATGCCGCATCCGCCGCCCCCAGCGCCCGCGCCGCATCCGAGATGATTTGCCAGCCCTCGCGCGCCGCGCCCGGCGGCAACACCGCGCGCAACGCCAGTTGCGGCCGCCCTTCCAGATTCACGTAGGTGGCGTTCATCTCCGTCCACGCGGCCGCCGGCAATATCACGTCCGCCACCTGCGCTCCGGCGTCGCCATGGGTACCCTGATAGACGACGAAGGCGTCCTTCAGCCTCTCCACCGGCAACTCGTCCGCCCCCAGCAGCCACACGAAGGAAACCGCGCCCTCTTCCGCCGCAGACAGGATGCCGGCGGTGTCCAGCCCGCCCGCGCCCGGCAGGCACCCGGCCTCCAGCGCCGTCGGCAATCCGGCGTGGGTGTGCAACACGCAAAAGCCGTTCCATTCACCCGTGTTGTGCTCCAGCGCCAGCTTCGCCGCCAGCGCCCGGATGGCCTCGCCGTCCGGCCGCGCCAGCGCGCCCAGGCCCAGCACGATCAGCGGCCGCTCGGCCTGTTTCAGCACTTTGGCGAAATCGCCCTTGCCGGCGGCGATGTCGGCCAGCGCCGCCGGCGTCTCGCCAAGATGCGCGTAATCGTAGGTGACCTCGATCTTCTCGCCAATGACGCCGATGGGCACGTCGCGCTCGAACCAGGCGCGATGGATGCGCGTGTTCAGCACCGCCGCCTCGAAGCGCGGGTTGCAGCCGACGAGCAGAATGGCGTCGGCCTGATCGATGCCGTCGATGGTGGCGTTGAACAGATACCCCGCGCGCCCACCGGCCTCGCCCAGCTTCACATGTTCCGGACGGCAGTCCACGTTCTTCGCGCCCATCGCG
>JALVFB010000404.1 GCA_027030295.1 Hyphomicrobiales bacterium | reverse complement strand
TGAACAGGGCGCCCAGCACCTCTTCGTTCAGAGTGGGGATCTGGAAGCTGCGCACGGGGCGTCCCTTGCGCATCAGGCTTTCCACCGTCGCCCGCTGTTCACAGTCGGTCAGATCGCCGATGGTGTGGCCACCCAGACAGCTCAAACGTTCGTCCGCATCCTGCGCCAGCGCCGCCGGGGCGCGGTAGCCCTGCCCGGCGGTCTGCGGCATGATGATGGTGAGCAGCTTGTCATTCGGCCCTTCCAGGAACAATTGCAGTTGCGAATGCTGATCCAGCGGGCCGGTGGCGCTCACCGGCAGCGGCCCCAAGCCCTTTTTGCCAAGGCTCTCCGCCCACAACTGTCGCCACCAGGCGGTGAACAGGGTGAGCTGACTGGTGTAGGGCATCAGGATCACGGCGCGCAGTTGCCGCGCCTTCAGAAACCCCGCATGCAGCGCCGCGCCCAGCAGCGGCGGATTTTCCATCAACGGCGTGTCCGGGGCCAACGCCAGGTCCAGCACTTTTTCCGCCGAGGCGCGCAAGCGTGCGGCATCCAGCCCCAGCAGGCAGGCCGGCAGCATGCCGACGATGGAAAAGGCGGCAAAGCGCCCACCGATGTCGGCCGGATGTTCCAGCACCGGAATGCCATATAGCGCCGCGATGCGCCTGAGCGGATTGTCGGGCGCCTCGCTCGGTTCGGTGATGATGAGCATGCGCCGCCCGATGGAGGCGCCCAGCCCGTGCACCTGCAGATAATCGATGGCCCACAGGCACTGCATGAGCGTTTCCGCCGTGGAGCCGGACTTGGAAATGACCAGGAAGCGCAGGCCTTCCAGATCGAGGCGGCTGATGAAGCGCTCCATCCACGGCGTTTCCGGATTGTCCATCACGTGAAAGGCCGGCTCGTGGCGCGCACCGCCATGGTGGAACTGCGCCAGCTGCTTGAGCGTGCGCGGCGCCAGCGCCGAACCGCCGATGCCGAACAGCACCACGTCCTTCGCCCCCGCCGCCAGTTGTTCGGCAGCCAGGCGAAAACCATCCAGATCGTCCCGCCGCCGCACGATGGAAAGGACCGGCGTTTCTCCGGCTTCGTGTTCCTGACGCAACCGCGCCAGCGCTTCTTCCGCGCTGGCCAAGGCCTGAGTCAATTCCGGCGCGGACAGGCCGGTGGGGCCGATATGGGCCGCAAGACAACCGCGTGCGTCCTGCCGGTAGGGCAGGTCTGCAGGTTCGCTGACGGCTTCCACCACAGATGCGCTGGCGTTGTTGGACACGGTTTCCTCCGGCTTGTTCGGCTTCTGAATATGGACGCGATAAATGACCAAATAATTATACGGAAAACATGTTCCTGCCAAATCATGCAGGGATCGATGCCCGGATAAAGACCCAGGCCTCATGAATAGTTTGGCGTCAGATTTGCATTCGCACCCTTGACGAGGCCTGAGGATAGGAGTGGCGTGTCAGCCGTTTCGCTGGCGGTGAAGGTTCACGATCATCGCCGCGGTTTCCTCCACCGCCCGCCGCGTGACGTCGATCACCGGCCAGTCGTGCCGCGCGCACAGTTTTTTCAACGCCTGGATTTCGCGT
>JALVFB010000403.1 GCA_027030295.1 Hyphomicrobiales bacterium | reverse complement strand
AAACGAAGATACGATCGAACAGCCCTGTCGCCCGCGCCGTCAGGATGGCGCGGGCCAGCAGGCTGACGCCCCCGATCCGTCGCAGGTTCTTGCCGGGCACGCCCTTCGACCCCGAGCGCGCGGGAATGATGGCCAGCCGCTTCGTCATGCCCCCGTCTCTCCCTTCCCCGGCCCGGCCGGCGTGACGTGCCAGATGCGGTCGTCCAGCTCCTCGATTTCCGGTTTCGGCACCCCCGCCAGCTCCGCCAGCCGATGCAGCCGCATGCGCACGTCCTTGACGGGCATGGGGGGAAATTTCTTGTCGATATAGGCGGGACTGGCCGATTTCCAGGGCATGGTTCGTCCGACCACCCATTTTTCCATGCCCCGCAGCCGGCTCTTCAGCCGGGCGATGAAAGACGCCATGGAAGAAGAACCCGAAACCGGTTCTCGCGCCAATCGCATCAGTTCGCGCGCGATGCGTTCGGAAGCGAACCCTTCGTTCCAGTGGGCGATGACATGCCTGAGCGCACGCTCCACTTGCGAGCGTTCCCGCTCCATTGCCTCGGGGCGCCGCAGAAGTCCGATGACGTCCTTCACCGTTGGCGCCGGAATGGAAACTTCTCTCGGCTGCGGATTTTCCCACGCCTCGTCCGTCACGGGCCGGAACTCTATCACGGGCCGCTCCAGCATGGCCGCCTCAACGGCAGTGGTGCAGCCGTTGTGAACGATGGCTTCGGCCGCCAGCAACCAGGGCACCAGGTCGTATTCGTAGCGCACGTGCACGTTCGCGAACGGACGCGCCACCTCTTGCCATGCGGCGACGTTTTCCGACGGATGAGGGCGGATGATGATGTTCTTGTGAGGAAAGGCGTGGGCCAGTTGCGGGATGAGCTCGCAGAACCCGCGAAACACCCTATAGCGAAAAGCGATGTATTCCGGCTCGTGCTTGCTGTAGTCGGCAAGCGCGCGAATGTCTGCATCGGACTTTTCCAGACCCGTGTAGGGCAGCCTTGCGTGGTTCACGCTGCCGAAGTTGGAATTGACGAGGATGAACTCGCCGAATTCGCGCCGGATGGTCTTGACCTTCGCTGCGTATAACGGGCGCATGGCAGGCAGATACAGGTCCTGGCGAGGGTTGCCGGTGACGATGAGTTTGTGAGCCTCTCCGGGGAAGGCTTCCCGCACTATTTCCGCCTGCTCTTCACCCCAGGCGAAGAAGCGTTCTAGCGAATGAAAATTGACCGGATCCAGCCGTCGGCGGCGATAATAGGCGACCGAGGGCCAGACCAGCCCCTCTTCGTCCCACGCCGCCAGATGCATCCCCAGGGCACGGATGATCCGGAAAATGCGGCGTTTGCTCCTCACGATGGTCTGCGAAACATAACAATTTGCCGGCAAGCGGTGGAGGGTGTTGTTGATACGCGCATGGCTGCCCACGATCGCCTCGCCTCCCTCGCGCGCAAGAAAGGCGGCCAGCAGCAATTTGGCGTCCAGCTCGCGGGCGGCGGTTTCCACCGGCAAGAGCGCGCGCAAACTTGATATTCCGGTGGCACTCATTGGGGGGGACACCCTTACTTACCCATTGTT
>JALVFB010000402.1 GCA_027030295.1 Hyphomicrobiales bacterium | reverse complement strand
TCCCGGCCACTCGGCTTCACAATTTGGGTGGCCGGGAGGGGGAGCGGGCCGGTGCGATGCGCTTCAGCGCAACAAGAAAGCCCCACGCCCCCACCCAACCTCTTGGCACATCATATCGGGAGGTTGGGTGGGGGCGTGGGGCGGTGGGCGGTCGCGCTTCAGTGCAAAGAGAAAAGGGCGCCCGGTCGGGGATTCCGGGCGCCCAGTGTCATGCGCTTTTGCAGCGCATACGCCGGGAGGGGACACCGGCGTGGGCCGTTGTCGGGCCAAGGGGGATAGAAGCGGGGGGCATTGGCCCATGAGGATGACAACGGCTGCTGATTGCAAAATAGGACGTGAGGGGCGGAAATGCAATCACGGCCGGCCAAAAATTTTGTGAATTTTTCGTAAGCGATAAGAAAAACTTTTCATGGAGCGGCCAGCGCCGCTTGTGCCTGTGCGAACACTTCCTCCGGCGCGCCCACCGCGCCGATGCGCCGCCAGCGGATGTCGCCAAGGTCGTGGCCAAGCTGCTTTTCCAGCACCCGCGCATCGGCATCCGAGGCATCGCCCGTGCGCGCCGTCACTCGCGCGCGCAGCACCTCCGGCGGCGCTTCCAGCCACAGCCCGGCGAACGGCGCGCCCGCCTTCCGCGCCACTTCCTCAATGGCCGCGCGTTCCTCCTCTTTCGCGAACACCGCGTCCACCACCACCGGCCACGGCGAGGCAAGAGCGGCCGCCGCCCGCTCATACAGCCGGTCATAGGTGCGGCGTGAGGCTTCCGGCGTATAGGCGGCGGGCGGCAGGCGGTCGGTTTCCTCCACGCCTTCCATCATCTTGCGCTCCACGTCCGAGCGCAGATGCACCATGCCCGGCCCCGGCGCCAGCCGCGCCGCAAGCGCGCGGGCCAATGTCGTCTTGCCGGTGCCGGAAAGCCCGCCCACGGCGATGAGCATCACCTTCGTCGGGCGCAGGCAGGCGCTGGCCGTCCGCACGTAATCGGCCGCCTGCGCCATGCTCGCCGCGCGCTCCTTCTCCGTTTGCTGTTCCGCCAGATCGACCGCCACCATCGCCCGGATGCAGGCGCGCAGCGCCATCATCGGCGCGGTCAGCGCGGCCGCCGCGTGGTTGCGCGCGTCATCGCAGCGCGCCAGCCAGCCGTTGAAGACCCGGTTGGCGGCATCCCGGTATCCCCGATGAACGAGATCCATCAGCAGGAAGGCAAGATCGTAGAGAATATCGATGGTGGCCAGCGCCTCGTCGAACTCGATGGCGTCGAACAGGCGCGGCCGGTCATCGAGCAGAACGATGTTGCCCAGATGCATGTCGCCATGGCAGCGCCGCACGAAGCCTTGCCGCGCCCGTTTCTCCAGCATGGGGCGTGATGCCTCCAGCCGGTCGCGCAGCGCCTCCAGCGTCTCCTTCAATGCCACATCGCCCAACGCCGCCGCCTGTGGCATGAGCGCATCGCGCACCTGCCGCCACACGTGCATCAGCGTGGCGAATGAATCGGCATCATGCCGCGTCTCCGCCCGCCGGTGCGCGGCGCAGGCCATGGCCGCCAGTTGCCGCGCCAGCGCCGCGTCGGGCGGC
>JALVFB010000401.1 GCA_027030295.1 Hyphomicrobiales bacterium | reverse complement strand
CGATGCGCAGATCATCTTCGTGGACACGCCGGGCATCTTCAAGCCTAGGCGGCGGCTGGACGAGGCGATGGTGGACGCGGCCTGGGGCGGGGCGGCGGACGCCGACGTGGTGGCGCTGCTGGTGGACGTGCGCCGGGGGCTGGACGAGGAGAATGAGCGCATCATCGAGGGCCTGAAGAAGGTGGGGCGCAAGGCCATCCTGGTGCTGAACAAGATCGACCTCATCGAGCGGCCGAAACTGCTGGAGCTGGCGGATGAATTCAACAAGGTCTTTGCGTTTGAGGCGACGTTCATGGTCTCGGCGCTGAAGGGCGACGGGGTGGAAGACCTGAAGCGCTATCTTGCCGAGCAGATGCCGCCGGGGCCGTGGCTCTATCCGGAGGATCAGCTTTCCGACCTGCCGCTGCGGCTGCTGGCGGCGGAGATCACGCGCGAGAAGCTGTATCTGCGGCTGCACGACGAGCTGCCCTATGCCTCGCACGTGGAGACGGAGAGCTGGGAGGAGCGTCCGGATGGCTCGGTGCGCATCGAGCAGGTAATCTACGTGATGCGCGACAGCCAGAAGAAGATCGTCATTGGCAAGGGCGGGCAGACCATCAAGGCCATTGGCAGGGCGGCGCGGGAGGAGCTTTCGGCCATGCTGGGGCGCAAGGTGCACCTGTTCCTGTTCGTGAAGGTGCGCGAACACTGGGATCGCGACCCGGAGCGGCTGCGGAATCTGGGCCTGCTGGAGTGAGGGGCGCGCCGATTCGGAACATGTTGAGCGAGGGCGGGGTTTGAAACCCCGCCGAACCGTTTTGACAGGGGATGAAATCCCCTTCCGGCTTCCAAGCGGCAAAGTGATCATTGCGGGACGGGGTTTTCAACCCCGTCCCGAACGTTTCCGAAGGGGTTTTCAACCCCTTCACTCTCTCATTCTTGAGGATCATCGTCATCATCCGGCCACGGCCATCCGTAACACTCGAACAGGTGCCGGATGTAGGCGCGCATTTCGGGTGTTATTTGCGCGATAGCGGCGATGGGACCGAACTGTTGCTGGAATAGAGTCAAAAGACCGCCCAGAAGCCCCATGCCCCCAAGGGAAATGAGCCTGTCCAAGCCCTTGGATTCATAGGCTGCAAGGAGAAACTCTCCCACCACTCCAAGAATATTGTATGCGACCGGCACCGTGGCGCGCAGGATGCGGTCATATTCAGCATCGACCTTGAGCGCGAGCAGGTCGAGTGTTTCCCTGAACCGGTCTTGCGCTCGCGGTGTCTTCGTTTCTTCGTCGAGTTTTTCAAGCGCTTCAATGAATTGCCGCACCGCCTCGGCCAGGTGCTTCCTGTAGTTCGGCCCGGCAGTCAGCTGCAATTGCCTGTCGGCCAGCTCGCGGCCCGCCGCGAAACCCAGAATGAAGGCGCCATGCAGCGCGGCGACCTCGAACAGCAGGCCGGCCACTTCCTGCTCCAAAGGTGGCGTCAGGACGCCCTCGGGTGTTTTGCGGAAAGCTTCCGCCTGCGCCAGTATGCCCGCGCCCACCATCCACAGTGCGTCGATGTCCACATCGGCCAGCGAGGCGGGAGAGAGTTC
>JALVFB010000400.1 GCA_027030295.1 Hyphomicrobiales bacterium | reverse complement strand
CTTGTCGAAGTCCGGCAACTGCTCCCACACGCTGGGCAGAAACGTCGCCTGGCGGCCGTCGAAGCGGATGATGACGCCGTCCACGCCCGGGCGCAGCTTGCGGCGCAGGTCGGCCACGTCCTCATACGGCAGGGGCCGCGGCAGGGTGAGCAGCGACACCTCGATGGCCACGCGCGGAAACTCCTCCGCGCTCAGGGGCGGAAAGCGCGGATCCTTGAAAGCCGCGGCGCGGGCGTTCTCGATCACATCGTCGATGAGCGCGCGGCGCGGCAGGATGGAGCCAATGCAGCCGCGCAACTGGCCATTGATGGTGAGGGTGACGAAGGTGGCGCGTTGCTCGGCCAGCTCGGGGTATTCCCGCAGCAGCGCCTCGTGCTCCGCCGGCGGGAAGGGCTGGCCACGCAGCGCCAGCTCGATGCTGCGCCGGGCGATGCGCGGCAGGATGGCTTTCCATGGTTGCATGCGTTTTCCGTCCCGTTGCTGGCGGCGCTTGCGTTCCCCTGCCCTGACAGATTGGGGTTGTGGCAAGGGAAATCAAGCGAGAGACGTTGTGGATGGTCTGTGCACGGATTTTGGAAAACGAGTCGGAATCGGTGGACAAGCTTTTGAAGTAATGTGGAAAACCGGCATGGTTGACAAATCGATTCAAGTGCTGGCGCGCGCGGGCGGCTTGCGGCACTATGGAGCGCATGAGTGACGAGACGACGGAAAAGACCGAAGTGATGTTCTATCACCTGCAACCGCAGCCGCTGGAGCGGGTGCTGCCGGCGCTGTTGCAGAAAACGCTGCAACGCGGCTGGCGGGCGCTGGTGCGCTGCGGCAATCCGCTGCGCGTCCGGCCGCTGTCGGATGCCATATGGACGTGGCGGGACGAGAGCTTCATACCGCATGGCACCCTGGAGGACGGCAACGCGGAAATGCAGCCCATTCTCGTCGTGGAAGACAATTTTGCCGAGGTGCCAAACGTGGCCAACATCCTGTTCCTGGTGGAGGGCGCTCAGCCGCGGGAGGAGGATTATGACCGTTTCGAGCGCATCTGCGTGCTGTTCCCCGATGCCGACGCTGCGTTGAAGGACAAGGCGCGCGCGCTGTGGAAGTCGCTGAAGGAGCGCGACGGGCTGGCGCTCACCTACTGGCAGCAGGACGCGCGCGGGCGGTGGGAAAGGAAGGGGTGACATTCCTTGGTCATGCCGGCGAAAGCCGGCATCTCGGGCTGCAAATGCATGAGTCCGTGGCACGAGCCCCCGGCTTCCGCCGGGGTGATGAGTATTATTTCGCCGAGCGGAGGATGCTGCCGGCGATGGCCAGCAGGACGGTGGCGGAAATGGCATCCAGCCACTGGCGCACGCGGGCCGAGCGCATGGTGCGGCCCAGTCGCGCGGCCAGCAGGGCGTAGGCCAGCAGAATGGGCAGCTCCACCAGCACGGACACCACCGCAAGCCCGGCGAATTGCAGCCCCACGTTGCCGGCCTCCGGCACCACGAATTGCGGAATGATGGCGAGGAACAGCATGATGTTCTTCATGTTGGAGGCCTGCACGGCCACGCCCTTCATCAGACTCAAGAACAGGTCGCG
>JALVFB010000399.1 GCA_027030295.1 Hyphomicrobiales bacterium | reverse complement strand
CTGGACACCGCGCTGCGCCCGGCGCGACGGGGTTTCTTCTTGCGCCGCCCGGATTTGCTCGCATCCACGTGCAATTCCTTGCGGCCATACTTGGTCTCTTTCTCAGCCTTGCCGTGCTTGTCGCCACGCTTGCCGCGTTTTTCACTCTTCTCCGCAGGCGGAGGCACCGGTGGTGCGGCCGCGGCCGCGGCGGCCTGTTTCAGGGCTTCCTCTTCCTCGCGCTTGCGGGCCTCGGCCTCGGCCTTGCGCGCCTCTTCCTCACGGGCCTTGGCCTCGGAGGCCTCGGCGCGGCGCTGGCGTTCCAGCTCGGCGGCGCGTTCCGCCTCTTCCCGTTCGCGGGCGATCTTGTCGGTTTCCGCCTTGAGCTTTTCGGCCTCTTCGGAGACCACTTCGCTGCGCTTCATGTAGGTGCGTTTCTTGCGCACTTCCACGTTGACCGTTTTACCGCGGGCGGCGGAGCGTCCCGAGCCGGCCGGCTGCTTCAATTCGGCAACGGTCTTGCGGCGCAGGGTGATCTTTTTCGGCTCGGCAGCCTTGGCTCCCCCGCCCCCGTGGGTGTCACGCAGGAAGTTGAGCAGTTTCATCTTTTCTTCGTCGCTGACGGTCTGATCACCGCTCTCAAACGACATGCCGGCCTTGTCCAGTTGCCCCAGCAGACGCTCCACCGAGACACTCAAGACTTCAGCTAGTTGTTTTACACTTACGCCTGACATAAATCCCCCAAATCGCTCAACCCTGTTATTCGCCCGCTGCCGCGTCTTCGGCAAACCAGGGAGCCCGCGCGGTCATGATCAATTGCGCCGCCCGCTCTTCGTCCATATCTTCGATGTCCATCAATTCGTCCACAGACTGTTCCGCCAGGTCTTCCATGGTGATCACGTCACGACTGGCCAGCACGTAGGCCAGGTGCTGATCCATGCCTTCCATGTTCAACAGGTCTTCCGCCGGCTGCTTCTCTTCCAGCGCCTCTTCCTGCAGCAGGGCCTTGGTGAGCAGCACGTCCTTGGAACGGTTGCGCAGCTCGTTCACCGTCTCTTCATCGAATTCCTCGATGGCGAGCATCTCTTCCAGCGGCACGTAGGCGATTTCCTCGATGGTGGTAAAGCCTTCCTGCACCAGGATGCTGGCGAACTCCTCGTCCACGTCCAGTTGGGTCATGAACAGTTGCATGGCGGCCTTGCTTTCTTCCTCGCCCTTCTCCGCCAGTTGCTCGTCGGACATCACGTTGATGGTCCAGCCGGTGAGCTCGCTGGCCAGGCGCACATTCTGCCCGCCACGGCCGATGGCCTGGGAGAGTTGTTCCTCTTCCACGGCGATGTCCATGCTGTGGTTTTCCTCGTCCATGACGATGGACACCACCTCCGCCGGCGACATGGCGTTGATCACGAACTGCGCCGGGTTCTCATCCCAAAGGATAATATCCACCCGCTCGTCGGCAAGTTCGTTGGACACGGCGCGCACCCGCGAGCCACGCATGCCCACGCAGGCGCCCACCGGGTCGATGCGCGGGTCGTTGGATTTTACGGCGATCTTCGCCCGGGAACCGGGATCGCGGGCCGCGGCGAGGATCTCGATCAG
>JALVFB010000398.1 GCA_027030295.1 Hyphomicrobiales bacterium | reverse complement strand
TCGCCAACGTGCAGCCGCACTCCGGCGCCCAGGCCAACCAGACGGTGTTCCTGGCGCTGCTCAAGCCCGGCGACACCTTCATGGGCATGGATCTCTCCGCCGGCGGCCACCTCACCCACGGCGCGAAGGTGAGCATGTCCGGCAAGTGGTTCAACGCCGTCACCTATGGCCTGCACCCGGAAACCGAACGCATCGACTATGACAAGGTGGCGGAACTGGCCCGCGAGCACAAACCGAAACTCATCATCGCCGGCGGCTCCGCCTATCCGCGCATCATCGACTTCGCCCGCTTCCGCGAAATCGCCGATGAGGTGGGCGCCATCCTCATGGTGGACATGGCGCACTTCGCCGGGCTGGTGGCCGGCGGCGTGCATCCGAACCCGCTGGAACATGCCCACGTGGTCACCACCACCACCCACAAGACGCTGCGCGGCCCGCGCGGCGGCATGGTGCTGACCAACGACGAGACGCTGGCGAAGAAGATCAACTCGGCGCTGTTTCCCGGCCTTCAGGGCGGCCCGCTGATGCACGTCATCGCCGCCAAGGCGGTGGCCTTCGGCGAGGCCCTGCGCCCCGAGTTCGCGGCCTATGCCGCGCAGGTGGTGGAAAACGCGCAAGTCCTGGGCGAAACCCTGAAGGAAGGCGGCCTGCGCATCATCACCGACGGCACGGACACGCACCTGTTGCTCATCGACCTGCGCCCGCTGGGGCTGACGGGCAAGGCGGCGGAAGCCGCGCTCGGCCGCGCCAACATCACCTGCAACAAGAACGCCATTCCCAACGACCCGGAAAAACCCTTCGTCACTTCCGGCATCCGCCTCGGCGCGCCGGCGGCCACCACCCGCGGCTTCGGCCCGGACGAGTTCCGCCGCACCGGCGAACTGATCCTGGAGGTGCTGCGCGGCCTGGCCGAGAACGGCACGGAGGGCAACGCCACCGTCGAGGAGAAGGTGAAGCGCGAGGTCATCGAGCTGACCGGCCGCTTCCCCATTTACGAACAGCCCACCGGATGAACACCAGAACAACTTTTGGTGGCAAGGCCGTGCGGGCGAATTGGACGAAGAGGGATTTTCGATGCATATTGAGCGAAAATCGGTGCGCCGGTTCGCGGGAATAGCAGCGCTATTTCAAGAACCGGCGTGCCGATTTGCAGCCAATAGGCATCGAACAAGACCCTTCGGACAATTCGTCTGCACGGCCTGAACCAGCCCTGCCCCAATCATGCACCTGCTGGCCGCCACATCCGCCCCCATCGGTGATGGCGAAGAGGCGGTCGATCTCGACCAGCCACCGGCGGACGTGTGCATCCTCTCCGCCGCCGATTCCGAGCTGGCCGCGCTGGCGGCGGCGCGCCGCGCGCTGGGGACTGAAGCGCCCGAGGTGCGCCTCGCCTCCCTGTTGTTGCTGCGGCATCACATGTCCGTCGACCTGTGGCTGGAAAAGACGGCGCAACACGCGAAGGTCATCATCGCCCGCGTGCTTGGCGGCCATGCCTACTGGCCCTATGGCGTGGAGGAGCTGGAGCGCCTCGCCCGCGAGCGCGGCATCGCCCTGGCGCTGTTGCCCGGCGGGCAGGTGCTG
>JALVFB010000397.1 GCA_027030295.1 Hyphomicrobiales bacterium | reverse complement strand
CACGATGGCGAGCAAGTCCCCGTCACCCTGTTGTGGCACAGGGACACGCCGCTCGATGGTTCGGCACCGTTGTGGCTCTATGGCTATGGCGCCTATGGCCACAGCGTGCCGGCAGGCTTTTCCACCGCCCGCTTCTCACTGGTCAATCGCGGCGTCATCTACGCCATCGCCCATGTGCGCGGCGGGCGCGAGAAGGGGCAGCGCTGGTATCTGCTGGGCAAGCGCGAACACAAGATCAATACCTTCCGTGACTTCATATCCGTGGCCGAGCACCTGATCGCGGAAGGTTATGTGAAGGCCGGCAACATCACCGCACACGGCGGCTCCGCCGGCGGCATGCTCATGGGCGCGGTGGCCAACATGGCCCCGGAGCTGTTTTCCGCCATCATCGCCGAGGTGCCCTTCGTGGACGTGCTCTCCACCATGCTGGACGACACCCTGCCGCTGACCCCGCCGGAGTGGCCCGAATGGGGCAATCCCATCGCCAGCAAGGCCGATTATCTGAACATCGCCAGCTACAGCCCCTATGACAACGTCAGGGCGCAGGACTATCCGGCCATTCTGGCGGTGGCGGGGCTGACCGACCCGCGCGTGACCTACTGGGAGCCGGCGAAATGGGTGGCGCGCCTGCGCGAGCTGAAACGCGACGACAACCCGCTGCTGCTGAAGACCCACATGCAGGCCGGCCACGCCGGCGTGCCGGGGCGCTACGCGCATCTGAAGGACGTGGCGCTCGCTTACGCCTTTGCGCTGAAAGTGTGGAGCATGGCCGATTGAGCGACCTCATTGCCCCAAACAATGCAGCAGCACCGCCTTTTGCGCGTGCAGGCGGTTTTCCGCCTCGTCGAACACCACCGACTGCGGCCCGTCGATGACTTCCGCCGCCACTTCCTCGCCGCGATGCGCCGGCAGGCAATGCATGAAAATGGCGTCCGGCTTCGCCTTGGCCATCAGTTCGGGCGTCACCTGATAGGGCATCAGATCGGCGATGCGTTTGGCCTTTTCCTCCTCGCGGTGGTGCATGGAAATCCACGTGTCGGTCATCACGCAATCGGCATCCTTCACCGCTTCCGCCGGGTCCTCGGTAACGACGATGTCGCCGCCCTTCTCCGCCGCCCACGCCAGCGCGTCTTCTTCCGGCTGATACTCCTTCGGCGCGCCGATTTTCATGCGCATGCCGAGAAGAGTCGCGGCCTCGATCCACGAGCGGGTGACGTTGGCGCAGTCGCCCACCCAGGCCACGGTCAGGCCCTCCAACGCGCCCTTGTGCTCTTCCAGCGTCTGCAAGTCGGCCATGATCTGGCACGGATGCGACAGATCGGTCAGCCCGTTGATGACCGGAATGCCCGCGAATTCGGCCAGCGCCTCGATCTTGTCGTGCCCGTGCACGCGCGCCATCACCGCGTCCACCATGCGGCCCAGCACCCGCGCCGTGTCCTCGATGCTCTCGCCGCGGCCCAGCTGCATGTCGCCGGAGTTGAGCACCATGGTGGAGCCACCCAGCTGCCGCATGGCCATGTCGAAGGAGATGCGCGTGCGGGTGGAAGGCTTTTCGAACACCATCGCCAGCGCCCGCCCGGTC
>JALVFB010000396.1 GCA_027030295.1 Hyphomicrobiales bacterium | reverse complement strand
AGCGTGGCCAGAAAGCCGCCGACGAAGAGCATGAGCGACTGCGCGAGCGTGCGGCCCGTGTCGGGCTTCGGCAGCCCCTTCAGCCCCAGCTTCAGCGCCTCCAGATGCACGATGTAGACGAGCGCGATATAGGAGATGAGCGCCGGCACGAAGGCGTGCTTCACGAGGTCGAAATAGGGCGTGCCGGTGAATTCGGCGATGAGGAAGGCCGCCGCGCCCATGACCGGCGGGGTGAGCTGGCCGTTGGTGGAGGAGGCCACCTCCACCGCGCCGGCCTTCTCCGGCGGGAATCCGGTGCGCTTCATCAACGGAATGGTGAAGGTGCCGGTGGTGACCACGTTGGCGATGGACGAGCCGGAATAGAGGCCGGACAGGCCGGAGGCCACCACCGCCGCCTTGGCCGGGCCGCCGCGCAGATGCCCCAGCAGGGCGAAGGCGACCTTGATGAAGTAGCCCCCCGCGCCGGCCTTCTCGAGGATGGCGCCGAACAGCACGAACAGGAAGATGAGCGTGGTGGACACCTCCAGCGGCTTGCCGAAGACGCCCTCCTCCTGCATCCAGAAGTGCCACATGGCCTTGCCGAAGCTGGCGCCCTTCCACTTGATGACGTCGGGCACCCAGCCCTTGTCGCCGAAGAAGACGTAGGCCAGGAAGATGGAGCAGACGATGACCAGCGGCAGGCCCAGCGCGCGCCAGGTGGTGAGCAGGATCAGCGACAGGCCCAGCGCGGAAATGACCAGGTCGGTGGTGGTGGGCAGCCCCGCGCGCTCGGCGATGGCGGTGGCGTTCATGACGCCGTAGAGCGTGACCACCACGCCCAGGCCGGCCAGCAGCCAGTCATACCAGGGTATGCGGTCGCGTGGCGAGGATTTCAGAAGCGGATAGGCGAAGGCGGCGAGAACGAGCGCGAAAGCCAGATGGATGCGCCGGGTCTTCACCGACCCCATGTAGAAGGGAATGTCCGCTCCCAGGGCGCGGGCCCATTCCTGAAGCATCGCGGGCAGTGGCGAAGCGATGTAGATCTGGAACAATGACCAGGCAATGCATATGCCGAGAAAGACCTTCGCCTGCCAACCAACGGGATTGCGCGCGCCGGAATCCACCTCCGCCGCCAGTTCCTCGGCATCGATCTGATGCACTTTGTGTTCGCTGGCCATAACGCCCCCTCCCTGATTTGGCTCTCCCCGCCGCCGGACGCACCGCCGGCGGACCTTCTCCACTCTTGCGGAACGAAAGGCGACGACCTCCTTTCGTTGCGCAAAAGCGGCCGAACGGAAAGCGGTTCAGGAGGCGCGGGGAGCGCCCGGAAGGCGCTCCCCCGTCCGTGGCGTCTCACTTCAGCCAGCCGCGCTCCTTGTAATACTTCACCGCGCCCGGATGCAGCGGGGCGGAGAGCGAGGCGGAGATCATTTCCTCCGGCTTCAGGTGGCCGAAGGCCGGGTGCAGCTTCTTGAAGGCGTCGAAGTTGTCGAACACGCTCTTCACGAGGTTGTAGACGACGTCCTCCGGCACCCACGCGGCGGTCACCAGCGTGGCGCGCACGCCCCAGGTGGGCACGTCTTCCTTCTGCTGCGGATACAGGCCGCCCGGAATGACCGCGAGGCTGTAATATGGCGTCTTCTTCACCAGTTCCTCGATTTTCGGCGCGCGGGCGTTCACCAGGTGCGACGGACAGGAAGCCAGCGTTTCCTGCGTCAGCGCCGAGGGGTGGCCCACCAGCCAGAAATAGGCGTCGATCTTGTTGTCGCACAGCGCCTGACCGGTTTCGGCCGATTTCAGTTCGGCCGCCAGCTTCAGATCGGAACGCTGCCAGCCCAGCGTTTTCTCGATCACCTCCCAGGTGCCGCGGGTGCCGGAACCGGGATTGCCGATGTTCACCCGCTTGCCCTTCAGGTCAAGAATGGTCTTGATGCCGGAATCATTGCGCGCGACGATGGTCACCGGTTCCGGATGCACGGAAAACACCGCGCGCAGCTCCTTGAACGGCCCCTTGTCCTTGAACTTGGAGGTGCCGTTGTAGGCGTGATACTGCCAGTCGGACTGGGCGACGCCGAACTCCAGCTCCTTGTTGCGGATGGCGTTGATGTTGTAGATGGAGCCGCCGGTGGATTCCACCGAGCAACGGATGCCCGTCTCCTTGCGGCGCTTGTTCATCAGCCGGCAGATGGCGCCGCCGGTCGGATAATACACGCCGGTGATGCCGCCGGTGCCGATGGAGATGAACTTGGTGCCGGCGGAAGCGGTGCCGGCGGTGGCCGTCAGCGCCAGCGCGGATACGGCGGCAATGCCCCAGAACAATTTCCTCATGGTTTTTCCCTCCTCCCTGAGTGTGGTTACAGGCTGGTCGACTTGGCATGAACGCCCGCACGAGGCCCGTGCGAACGCCTGATCGGAAAATGATCAATATCAAACACTATGACCAATTGCCCCGCTTGGCAACCGGCATTTGCTCTCCCGCCCTTGCCAGCGGAAAGGATTGTCCCTAGAGCTGCATGGGCAAACTGGCATTCGCACAAAGCCGGCGGCAAGATGAAACACATCCGCAGCCTTCTGCATGTCCTGGGGCACCTGGGCACCCGCCGGGCGGTGTTGCTGGTGCTGGCGCTTTCCGTCAACAGCCTGCTGGAAGGGTTCGGCATTGCCACCCTGGTGCCATTGCTGGCGCTGGCGCTGGGGCAGGACGGCGCCGCCATGCCGCCGATGGCGCACGCCATCATGGACATGCTGGCGCGGATCGGACTGCCGCAACAGGCTTGGCTGCTAACCTTCATCGCCGCTATCGCGCTGATGCTCAGGGAACTCATCAGCTTCGCCATTCTTTCCTGGTCTGGATACGTGATAACGGATATCGCGGCGCGACTGCGACGGCGGCTGCTGACCAGTATCGTGCAGACCAGCTGGCCATGGTTTCACGACAACCGGCTGGGCGGCATGGCGATGACGCTGGCCCAATTCACCACCAATGCCTCCATCGCCATGGAGCTGGCGGTAAAGGCTCTGGCGGTCCTGTTGCGCACGCTCGTGTATGCCGCGCTCATCATCCTCATCTCGCCGCTGCTGGCGCTGCTGGTGCTGGCCGCCAGCATCCTGCTCTTTGGCCCTTTGTTCCTGATCGTGAAACTGTCTCGCAAATACAGTGGAAAATATGCCGGTTCCACGGCCGATCTTTCCTCCTATTTCGCCGACGTGTTTGCCTCCATCAAGGTGTTCAAGGCAATGGGCTTGGAGGAAAACCTGCGGCCGCTGTTCGAACGCTTCGTGATGCGGCTGCGCAAATACCGTTTTCGCACGATCCTCACCTCCAACGGCCTGATCGCGCTGCAGAATATCGCCGCGATCATCCTGATCTTCGGCGTGTTGCTGGGGGCGGTGCAGTGGCTGGAGATCCCGCCGGTGGAAGTGGGCGTGGTGGCCGGCCTGCTGGTGGCGGTGGCCAGAAATTTCAGCAAGGCCCAGATCTGGCTGCAGAAGGTGGCGGAACAGCTCCCATACCTGAAGCAGGTGGAGGATCTCATCGCCTCTGCCGAGGCTGCGCGCGAAACCCTGCCGGGAGGAGTGACGCCGACGCTGGAACGGGGCATCCGTTTCGAGCGAGTGCGTTTTTCCTATCCCGGCAAACCGGTGCTGAACGATGCGTCCTTCCAGCTTCCGGCACGACGCATCAGCGTCATCATTGGCCCTTCGGGCGCGGGCAAGACGACCATTGTCGATCTTGTGAGCGGCTTGCAACGGCCACAGGCCGGGCGCATCCTCATCGATGAAGTGTCCCTGGAAGAACTCGATCTTGCCAAATGGCGACACATGATCGGCTACGTGCCGCAGGAGCTGATCCTGCTTTCCGGCTCCGTGCGTGACAACATGACGCTGGGCGCGAAAATTCCGGATGACCGGATCTGGCAGGCACTGGAGCTGGCCGGTGCGGCGGGCTTCGTGCGCGGATTGCCCGACGGATTGAACACCGATCTCGGCGAACGCGGCGTGAAGCTCTCCGGCGGCCAGCGCCAGCGGCTTTCCCTGGCCCGCGCCCTGGTGCGCCATCCCCGGCTGCTGATTCTGGACGAGGTGACCTCGGCGCTTGATCCGGCCACCGAACGGGAGCTGGTCCGCCAGATCGCCGAGCTGGTGCGCCGGCAGGGGATCACCGTCATCGCCATCACCCATACCCCGGCGTGGACGCAAGTGGCCGATCAGGTTCTGGAACTTTCCAACGGCGGGATCAGGGTGCTTTCGTCGCCCGCCGGGGAGGAAAATCCGGCGTTCCACGGGCTGTCGTCTCCCGAGCGCCCGGCATGAACCGGCGGGATTTCAAAAATGCTTGTCAGCGCCGCCGCGTTTCCATATATACAGCCGCCAGAAACCCTGCCTGGGTAGCTCAGTTGGTAGAGCAGCGGACTGAAAATCCGCGTGTCGGTGGTTCGATTCCGCCCCCAGGCACCATGCCCGTCTCCTTTCGCCTCCTGTCCTGTTCAATTGCGCATTGTCTGTCCGAACCGTTCGTGATACCGGTGCCGGGAACGGAATCATCCATCAGCATGTGAGGACACCATGGCAGAGAACACTTCCGGCAACGGTCAGGACGGCGCGGCCAGCGAGCGGCAGGAGGCGCAACCGCAGCTGAGCATTCTGGGGCAATACCTGAAGGATCTGTCCTTCGAGAATCCCAACGCCCCCAATTCCCTGACCCTGCAGGGCGTGCAGCCGCAGATCAACATCAACGTGAACGTGAACGCCAATCAGCTCGGCGAAAACGATTATGAAGTGATGCTGGAGCTGGAGGCCCACGCCGAACATGAAAAGCAGGTGATCTTCCACGTGGAGCTCACCTATGCCGGCATCTTCCGCCTGGAAAACATCCCGCAGGAAATGCTCGGCCCGGCGGTGCTCATCGAATGCCCGCGCATGTTGTTCCCGTTCGCCCGCCGCATCCTGGCCGACGCCACCCGCGACGGCGGCTTCCCGCCACTGATGCTCGATCCCATCGATTTCGCGGCCATGTATGCGCAGCGCGTGCAGCAGGCCGAGGGCGGCGAGGGCGAAGGCCAGCAGGCCAGCTGATCGCATCGGCGCATCGAACAATTGCGATCTTTTCAGGGGCCACGGGCGCTGCGCCCGTGGCCCGCCTGTTTTCACCCCGCGCAACGTGCCATTTCGAATTTCCGCCAAAATGCTCTAGAAGCTGGGAGCAACGATTCGTCCGCAACGGGGGCGGAAAAAGCGGCGGAAGGGCCACATGGGCGCCTATATTCTGAAAAGGCTGGGCCTGATCATCCCGACGCTCATCGGGATCATGCTCATCAATTTCGTCATCGTGCAATTCCTGCCCGGCGGGCCGGTGGAGCGGGTGCTGGCCAAGTTGCAGGGGCATGACATTTCCGCCACCGCGCGCATCGGCGGTGCGGGCGCCGGCGGCGAGGTGGGCCAGGCCGGCGCCGGTGCGGCCGCCGCAGGCGGCGCGGCGGAGGGCGGCTTCAAGTATCGCGGCGCGCAGGGGCTGGACCCGGAGTTCATCAGGCAGCTGGAAAAGCAGTTCGGCTTCGACAAGCCGGCGCACGAGCGCTTTCTGAAAATGATCTGGGACTATTTCCGCTTCGATTTCGGCAACAGCTATTTCCGCGACCGGCCGGTTCTCGACCTCATCAAGGACGCCATGCCCGTTTCCATCTCGCTGGGGCTGTGGCTCACCTTCATCTCCTATGGCGTGTCCATTCCGCTGGGCATCGCCAAGGCGGTGCGCGATGGCTCGCGCTTTGACGTATGGACATCCGCCGTCATCATCGTCGGCTACGCCATCCCGTCGTTCCTGTTCGCCATTCTGCTCATCGTGTTGTTCGCGGGCGGCTCGTTCTGGAGCATCTTTCCCCTGCGCGGGCTGGTGTCGGACAATTTCGAGGAACTGACCTGGTGGCAGAAGATTCTCGATTACGCCTGGCACCTGGTGCTGCCGCTCACCGCGCTGGCCATTTCCTCCTTCGCCACCATGACGCTGCTCACCAAGAACTCGTTCCTGGACGAAATCAGGAAGCAATACGTCATGACGGCGCGGGCCAAGGGCCTGACCGAGCGCCGCGTGCTCTACGGGCACGTGTTCCGCAACGCCATGCTCATCGTCATCGCCGGGTTTCCGGGCGCCTTCATCTCCGCCTTCTTCACCGGCTCGCTGCTCATCGAGCAAATCTTCTCGCTGGACGGGCTGGGGCTGCTGGGCTTCAAGGCGGCGATAGACCGCGACTATCCGGTGGTGTTCGCCACGCTCTACATCTTCTCGCTGATGGGGCTGCTCACGAACCTCATTACCGACGTGGTCTATACCCTCATCGACCCGCGCATCGACTTCGAGAAAAGGGAGCTGTGATGCGGATGATGGACATGGGGAAGGATTGCTTGCCTCCCCTCTCCGGAAGAAACAGTGGACATGTCCACTGTTTCTTCCGGAGAGGGGAGCAATTCCAGACTGGCGCTCCGTTGCCGATTGTCAAGGGCGGCCCTGCGGGCCGCCGCGAAGCGGGCATGCCCCTTGACAATCGGCAACGGAGCGCAAACCGCAACCGAACTGGCAAGAGTGCATGACCGGGCCGAAGAACATCGACGAGCTGGATGGCGTGGTGGACATCCGCGAGCTGGCGAAAGAGGCCGCGGTGGCCGGCGTGCCGGTGGCGGAGGTCGCGCGCGGCTGGCTCTCGCCCATCA
>JALVFB010000395.1 GCA_027030295.1 Hyphomicrobiales bacterium | reverse complement strand
ACCCGGCCATTGGCCGAGGCCCGCCGCGCCCCGACGATGGCCACCGGCGGCTCCTCCGCCAGCGCCGCGTTGCCGCGCACGGCCAGCAGGGGCGACGGCGCCTCCATGTGCGCCAGCAGCGGCGGATAGCCCGCCTCGCCGCGCGCCACCAGCCGCGCCCCTAGTGCTTCCAGCCGTGCCATTTCCCGCTCCGCCGCCGCACGTGGAAACACGCGCACCGGCTTTTTCCGCCCGCCCCGGCGCGAGAGATGGGGCAGGGCCTCCAGCGCCGCCAGCGCCGAGCCGAAATGATCGATGAGCTGATAGAACAGCACCGGCCCGACGTTTTCCGAACGCATGAGCATCAGCCAGGCCAGCCGCTGGTGGTCGTCCAGCAACCGTGCCGGCCAGCCCTGCATCAGCGGGCCTCGTCCGCGCGCTTCTCGCCGCCCTGGCCGATTTTCGGCTCCGTGCCATTGAGAAGGCGGCGGATGTTCTCGCGATGGGTGAAGAAGATGAACAGCGCCAGCAGGATGACCACGGTCTTGATGGCGTTCGACACCCCCAGCATCGGCGCCACCAGCGGCATGGCCGCGGCGGCGGTCAGCGCCGAGAGCGAGGAGATGCGGAAGAGCAGGGCCATGAGCAGCCAAACGCCGACGAAGGCCAGCCCCAGCGCCCAGTGCAGGCCGAACAGCGCGCCGATGAAGGTGGCCACGCCCTTGCCGCCCTTGAAGTTCAGCCACACCGGGAACACGTGCCCGACGACGGCGCCGGCGGCGGTGAGCGCGGCGGCGGCGTCTCCGGCCAGCAGCTTCACCACGAATACCGGGATGAAGCCCTTCAGCGCGTCCAGCAGCAGGGTGGCGGCGGCCAGCCCCTTGCGCCCGGTGCGCAGCACGTTGGTGGCGCCGATGTTGCCCGAGCCGATGGCGCGCACGTCGCCCAGCCCGGCCAGCTTCGTCAGCAGCAGGCCGAAGGGAATGGAACCGGCCACGTAGCCGACGAAGAACAGGAACATCAGCAGGATGGGCATGCTTGTTCGCCCCCCTCCTCAATTGCCGCTGGCATCATCGTAATCGAACACCGTCTCGCCGGCAACGATGGTGCGCACGGCGCGGCCCTCGAACACGCGGTTCTCGAACGGCGTGTTGCGCGAGCGCGAGTGCAGCACCTCTTCCGTGACGCGCCAGCTCAAGTGCGGGTCGATGAGCGTGATGTCCGCCGGCGTGCCCGCCTTCAGTGCGCCTACCTCCAGCCCCAAGAGCCGCGCCGGCGCCGCGCTCAGCGCCTCGAACAACCGGGAACGCGCAATGGCCCCGTCAGGCGCCAGCGACAGCGCGGCGGAAAGCAGCGTTTCCACCCCCACCGCGCCGAACGCCGCCTCGGCGAAGGGCAGGCGCTTGGTGTCGGCACTCTGCGGGTCGTGCGAAGACACGATGACGTCGATGACACCCTCGTTCACGCCCGCCACCAGCGCGGCGCGGTCTTCCTCCGTGCGCAGCGGCGGCGAGAGCTTGAAGAAGGTGCGGTAGGCTCCGATGTCATGCTCGTTCAGCAGCAGGTGGTTGATGCTCACGCCACAGCTCACCGGCAGCCCGCGCTCCTT
>JALVFB010000394.1 GCA_027030295.1 Hyphomicrobiales bacterium | reverse complement strand
CTCGCCCGCCGGGCGCACGTTGATGCCTTGCGGAATGCCGGCGGGAAAGCGCGCCACGCCCGCCGCTTCGTCGTATTCCACGTCCTCCTGCATCACGCAGGTGTCCGCGCCTTGCGGCATCGGCGCGCCGGTGAAGATGCGCGCCGCCGCGCCCTCCGGCAGCGGCTGCGGCACATCGCCGGCGAATACCCGCATGACCACCGGCAGTTCGGTCTCGTCCTCGGGGTTCAGGTCGGCGTGGCGCACGGCGAAGCCGTCCATGGCGGCGTTGGCAAAGGCCGGAATGTCGCGCGGCGCGATGACGTCCTCGGCCAGCACCCGGCCCAGGGCATCGGCCAGCGCCACCTCTTCCGTGCCCACCACCGGGGTGATGCGCTCCTTCAGGAGGCGCATGGCCTCCTCGTGCGGCATCAGCGCATCAAGCGCCGCGAAACAGTCGTTGGCCAGCCTGCGCGGTGTGCTGCTCATGGTTCCGGAAGCTCCAGAAGGTTGCGAATGAAATCGGCGATGGCCGCCACGTCGTCGCGATGAAACACCGGCAGGCGCGGGTGCGTCAACGGCCCGTTGGCGGCGATGGCCACGATGCGCTCGTCGGCATCGGCCAGCAGCGGGCGTGCGCTGGCGACGTCGCGCACCTCGATCTTGGGATGATCGCCGTGCTTGTTGCTCTCCACCAGCACCAGATCGGCAGGCCCCAGCGCCGCCACCACCCGTTCCAGCGGCGGCACCGGTGCGATCTCGTCAACCTCGTGAATGGTGGCCCAGCGATAGGGGCTGACGAGCGCCACCGAGCGCGCGCCGGCCTGGCGGTGGCGGAAGCTGTCGCGGCCTTCGTGGTCGATCTCCACGTCGCAATGGGCGTATTTCACCGTGGCCACACGATGGCCCAGCTCGGCGAAATGCTCCACCAGCCGGCAGACCAGCGTGGTCTTGCTGGCGTTCTTGTGGCCGCACAGGCCGATGAGGGGATATCCGGCGACGCGCTTGCGCATGAGAAGGCACCCGTGCTTGCACCGGCGGGCAGCATAAGCCTCCTCCGCACCGGCGCAAGAGGTGATTGCGCTGTCCATCCACACCATCTCGGGTGAAGGGAAAGGGAGGCCCTCGCCCCCTCCCGGCCACTTGGTTTGACAATTTGGGTGGCCGGGAGGGGGCGAGGGCCGGTGCCGTGCGCTTCAGCGCAAAGGAAAATCATGCGGCTTTCACGAAGGCCCAGGCGCCATAGCCGACCACACGGCTCTTGTCGCCCGCCGTGTCGCCGGAGTTGCGCAAGTCCAGCAACACCGGCTGCCAATGCCGCTTGCGCGCCTCATACAGCAGGCCGGACAGCGGACGCACGCCACAGGCGTCGTGCGGGCCGATGTGGGCATAATCCAGCGCCTCGATGCGTTTCGCCGTGATGGCGTCGTGCATCTTCGCCTGATCGTATGGCTCGTAGTGCGACAGGTCGGAGGAGATGACGATGGCCGTGTTCTCATCCGCCGCCGTTTCGATGACCTCGGCCACCTCGTCCGGCGTCGCCTCGCCCACCACCAGCGGCAGCACCGGCACGTCCGGATAGAGCACCTGGATGAACGGCAGCTCCACTT
>JALVFB010000393.1 GCA_027030295.1 Hyphomicrobiales bacterium | reverse complement strand
TCGGCAAGGTAAGGCCCGGGGCCTTTTCGATGAGCTGGGTGACTTGGCCGGAGATGGCGCGGGAGCGGAAGGTGTAGACGGCCTTGCGGATGAAGCCGGTGGCCGGGTCGACCCAATACTTGTGGTGATATTCGATCTTCATGTTGCCCTGAAAGGTGTAGTCGCCTTCCACCGTGTCATGAGCGGCGCCGTCGAGCATTTCACTGCCGCACTTCGCGTTGCGCGCGGTTTTCGCGTTCTCGCGCAGCGCCTGCAGCCGTTCCTCCGGCGTCGGCGTCGGCAGCGCGCGCACCTTTTTCCACGTCTTGCCCTTGTCCATGGAGGTGTAAAGCGTGCCCTTGTAACCCAATGACCACGGGGCGTTCGCCGGCTTGACCATCTCCGTCATCCAGTGGGCGCTGCTCAGGCCGTAATGCACGTTTTCCGTCGCCGGCGCGCCCTTGTATCGCTGCGTGACGCGGATCTTCACCGGCCCTTTCTCGCGCACATCCGTCAGGATCTTCACGAAGCGGTCGAGACAGGCATCGGCGGCGGCGGGCCGCGCGCCCGTAACGAGCGCGAGAACGGCAGCGGCAAGCAGCGGATATTTCATGGAAAAAGGCCTTTCTCTGGCGGGGTTCATGACGGGCGTTCCCCCATGCTACCACCTTCACGCCACCCGCGGCCTCACATGAATGTGAACACCCACTCGGTGCCTGCCCCTACCCTTCTGCCAGCCAGCCCGCCAGCTCCTGCCGGGCCAGCGCCTCCAGCAGGTCGATGCCGGGCTGCGAGGCATTCAGCGACGGAATGAGCGTGAACCGCTCCCCGCCATGGGTGCGAAACGTCTCCGCCCCGCCGATGGCGATTTCCTCCAGTGTCTCCAGGCAGTCGGCGGCGAACGCCGGCGTGATCACCGCCAGCCGTTTCACCCCGCCTTCCGCCAGCTCGGCGATGGTCTCGTCCGTGTAGGGCCGCAGCCATTCCGCCCGCCCCAGCCGCGACTGATAGCTCATGCGCAAGGTCTGCTCGTCCGCCCCCAGCGCGGCGCGCAACAGCCGCGTCGTCTCCTCGCAATGGCGCGGATAAGGGTCGCCCAGCTCCGCCATCTTCTTCGGAATGCCGTGATAGGACGCCAAGATCACCTCCGGCTGCCAGTCCAGCATCGCCAGATGCGCCTCGATGCTCTCCTTCAGCGCCGCGATGTAGGCCGGATGGTCGTAATAGGGCGCGCCGATGCGCACCGCCGGCTGATGCCGCATGCCGCCAAGCGCCGCCGCCACCGCATCCACCACCGAAGCCGTGGTGGTGGCCGAATATTGCGGATACAGCGGCAACACCACGATGCGCTCGTGCCCCACCTCCATCAGCACCTTTTGCCGCTCTCCGGTGTCGGCGTCGGCAGCGCGCGCACTTTTTTCCATGTCTTGCCCTTGGCCGAAGAGGTGTAGAGCGCGCCCCTGCAACCCAGCGACCACAGGGCGTTGGCCGGTTTGACCACCTCCGTCATCCAGTGGCCACCGTTCAGGCTGTAGTGCATATTCTCCGTCGCCGGCGCGCCCTTGTAACGGTGGGTTATGCGGATCTTCACCGGGCCTTTCTCGCTGACATCCG
>JALVFB010000392.1 GCA_027030295.1 Hyphomicrobiales bacterium | reverse complement strand
CGCAGCCAGTCGAGGTATGGCGCGTTCACGTGCTCCACGGGCAGGCGCAGGATGGCCGGCACTTCATAGGGGTGCAGGGCGGCGATGCGCGCCTGCGCGGCCGGCGCGCGCTCGGGCGTGGTCTTGAAGATGGCGGCCACTTCCCCGTCGAACGCCAGCGCGCCTTTCCACTCGTAGACGGAGCGCATGCCGGGAAAGAGATTCGCGCAGGCGGCCAGCCGCTCCTTCACCAGCGTTTCGGCCATTTTCCGCGCCGCTTCCATGTCCGGCAAGGTTGTGTAAATGAACACGGCCTGCATGGCTTTTCTCTCCTTCGCTGTCCTATTATACCAATATGCATAAAGAACCACCCACCGCCCCGCGCCCCCGCCCAACCCCCAAATTCTGAGAACCCAGGGGTTGGGCGGGGGCGCGGGGCAGTTTCACCGGTCAACCTTTGCGCAGCCTGGTATTAAGCACTGTCGGCCACGATATCATGATGGAGGACAGGATGCGGCGCATTCCGGCGACGGTCATCACCGGCTTTCTGGGGGCGGGCAAGACGACGCTCATCCGCCACATTCTGGAGCATGCGCACGGCAGGCGCATCGCGCTGATCGTGAACGAGTTCGGGGACGTGGGGGTGGATGGCGAGCTTTTGCGCGGCTGCGGCGAGGCCAACTGCACCGCCGAAATGGAGGACGGCGACATCGTGGAGCTGGCCAACGGCTGCATCTGCTGCACGGTGGCGGACGAGTTCATCCCGACCATGACGGCGCTGTTGCGGCGCGAAAGAAAACCCGATCACATCATCATCGAGACGTCGGGGCTGGCGCTGCCGCAGCCGCTGATCCGCGCCTTCAACTGGCCGGAAATCCGCGCCGGCGTGACGGTGGACGGCGTCATCACCGTGGCCGACGCGCCGGCCATCGCCGCGGAGCAGTTCGCCGCCGATCCGGCGAAGGTGGAGGCGCTGCGCAAGGCGGACGTGAATCTCGATCACGAAAGCCCGCTGCACGAGCTGTTCGAGGATCAGTTGCGGGCGGCGGACATGGTGGTGCTGAACAAGGCCGACCTGGTGGACGCCGAAACGCTGCGGGCGCTGACGGAGCGGCTGGTGCGGGCGGTGCGGCCCGGCGTGCGGGTGGTGCCCGCCGAGCACGGGCGTGTCGATCCGGTGGCGCTGCTGGGGCTGGGGGCGGCGGCGGAGGATGATGTGGACAGCCGTCCGACGCATCACGAGCTGGAAGGGGAGGCGGATCACGATCACGACGAGTTCGTCAGCTTCGCGGTGGAGGGGGGCGAATGGGACAGCCGCGAGGCGTTGCTGGAGGCCGTCGGGCGGGTGCTGCGGGAGCAGCCGGTGCTGCGGCTGAAGGGATTCGCGGCGCTGACGGCCAGGCCGGCGCGGCTCATGGTGCAGGCGGTGGGGCCGCGGGTGGAGGCGTGGTTCGACCGCCCCTGGCGGGCGGGCGAGCGACGGACGACGTCGCTGGTGGTCATCGGACTGAAGGGACTGGACGAGCGAGCGGTCGCGGCCGCCTTGAGAAAATGATTCCGGTTTGTTCCGCAACGTCCTGCCGGACAGGCAAAAACGACGTCGTTCGGAGAAAAT
>JALVFB010000391.1 GCA_027030295.1 Hyphomicrobiales bacterium | reverse complement strand
GATGGCCTCGCGCAGATGCTTGCGGCGAATGCGCCTGCCGGTGAGCTTCTCCACCCGCCGCTGAAAGCGCCTGACCTCCTCCAGCCAGTATTCGCGCGCCTTCTCCGATTCCTTCACGCGCGGCACATCGAGCATGTGCACGTCGTCGAAAGGCTCCAGCATCTCGCCCATCTTCAGCTTCCAGTGGCAGCTGGCGGGCAGGGCCACCATGTCGCAGCGCTGGTAGAAATCGAGAATGGGCATGGAGGCGAAGCCCATCTCGGACTTCACCATCGGGCAGGCGACATCGGGCAGGAAGTCCTCGCCCACCTCGCTGGAATCATGCGCGCCCGCGCACAGCCGCACCGGATAGCCACCGGCGGCGTAGATGATTTCCTCCGGCACGAAGACGCAATAGGTGCCAACGACCTTCTGATCCGCCCGCGCCTTGATGACCCCCTCGCCGTTGTTCATGAACTTGCGGAAGATGTCGTCGAAATAGGCCATGGCCTTCGGGCGCGAGGGATCCTTCTCCATCTCCTCGAAGATTTCGCGCACCGTCATGGCCAGGTGCAGGCGCACCTTGTGGATGAGGCGCTCCTTGCGGGTGAGGGGCCTTTCTCCTTCCGCGCCCGCGCCGGTGGTCGTTCCCGGTGAGAGTTCGTTCATGCCCGTTTCCCCTTGCTGGTGTTGCGCGCGCCGCGCGGGAGCGCCGTTTCCGCCTCCTGTCTGGCGAGGAACGCCTCGGCGTCCGCCTTCAGGAAGGTGAAGCCCGCGAACCGCGCTTCCAGCGCCTGGTTTTCCGGGCAGGCCTCCACGCAGCGCAGGCACAGGATGCAGTCCTGGGTGACGAGGTTTTTCAGCGATTTCTCTTCCTCGATCTCGCGGATTTCCATCGGACAGGCGCGATAGCAGTTGCCGCAGCGGGTGCACTTGCTGCCATCCTTCTTCAGCGAGAACAGGCCGATCTTGTCGAACAGCGAGAGGAAGGCCAGCATCGGGCAGTAGGAACAGAGGAAACGCCGCTTGACGAAGGAAGTGGTGAACAGCAGGCCCACGAGGATGATGGCGCCGCCCGTCAGCAGCATGGTGGGAACGGAAAGGAAGTTGATGGCGAATTGCGTCGTGTCGCCCTGAAACAGCGGCAGCAGCGGCCGCGCCGGGCACAACTGGCAGTATGGCGCCGTCCAGTCGCGCGAGATCAGCCCGTTGCCGATGCCGAGCGGAATGAGGATGAGCAGGGCCAGCAGGATGTATTTCACCGATTTGTAGCGGTGGCGCGTCATCCAGGAAAAGCGCGACATGTCGATGGCCAGCCACACGCGCACCTTGGTGAGCAGGTCCTGCAACAGGCCGAAGGGGCAGATCCATCCGCACCAGGCCTTGTTGAGCACGATGGCCCACAGCGAGGCGATGCCCAGCGCCTTCAGCAGGCGCAGGCCCTGCTCGCCGAGGAATTCCGGCAAGGGGCGCGAGAGCATGTGTTGAAAGCCGACGAGAAAGCAGCCGCCGCCATGATCGGGCACGTAGGAGCAGGCGAAGGTGGGCAGCCTGTTGCCGAGATCGATGGCGAACAGCCCGCCGTAGATGAGCACCGTGAAGGACAAAATCTGCACTATCAG
>JALVFB010000390.1 GCA_027030295.1 Hyphomicrobiales bacterium | reverse complement strand
CGGTGAACAGGAACCATGGAAACACGATGACGCGGCGATAGCCCAGCCGCGCCGCGTGCTCAAGCGCCGGCGCCGTCAGCGGAAAGGTCACGCCGGAATAGGCCGGCATGGCCCAGCCGAAGCCGAAGCCCTCCCACAGCATGCGCGTGACCTTGGCCACGTTGGCGTTGGCGTCCGGATCGGAGGAGCCGCGCCCCACCACCACCAGCAGCGTCTCGTGCCGCGAAACCGCGCCATTGCCGGCGTTGGCCGCCGCCTCCGCCGCCTCGATGCGCTCGGCCGCCACCTTCAGCAGTTTCGGCGTGATGCCCAGTTCGCGCCCATAGCGCACCTCCACCCCGTGTTCGGCGGCATAGCGGTTGAGCACGCTGGGCATGTCGTTCTTGGCGTGCCCGGCGGCGAACAGCAGCCCCGGCACGGCGAGAATGCGCGCGCACCCCTGTGCCCGCAAGTCATCGAGCGCCTCGCGGATGATGGGCCGGGCGAATTCCAGGTAACCGTAAGTCACCGGCCAGCGGCCGTTCACCCGCGCGCGAATGCCTTCCACCAGGCGCGCGAATTCGGCCACCGCCCCTTCGTCCCGCGAGCCATGCCCGCAGATGACCAGCCCCGTCTTCGTTTGCTGCATGATGCGATCCTCCCTGCGGGAATCCGGGCAGGGCAGGATCCGCTCCAGAATCTCTCACGGCAGCTTCCGGACTGTTGGCCCCCGGCTTGGGTCGGCCGCATCCGGAACGGCTTCCGCGGTTCCCGGAGGGAACGCTGCCTGCGACTGCCTCCCTGCTTGCCAGACGGGACGGAGGGCGTCAACGCCTGCGCCGCGCCTTCGCCTTGCGCTTCTTCGGCTTGCCGGCGCGGGCGTGTTTCGCCACCACGTTCGAGGCCCGCTTCTTGCCGCCGGAAACGATCTCGAAGCGCAAACCGCCGGCCATGGGCGCGGCCTCCAGCAGCCGCACTTCCACCGCGTCGCCCAGTTGATAGACCTTGCCCGTATGCCGCCCGACGAGGGCGAAACGCTTCTCGTCGTGCACGTAATAGTCATCGCCCAGCGAGCGCATGGGCACGAAGCCGTCCGCGCCGTTCTCGACGAGCGCCACGAACAGCCCGGCGCGGGTGACGCCGGAGATGCGGGCGTGAAACGTCGCGCCGACGCGCTCGGCCATGTGCGCCGCCATCATGCGCGCGATGGTGTCGCGCTCCGCGGCCATGGAGCGCCGTTCGCAGCCCGAGATCAGCTCCGCCGTCTCGTCCATGCGCTCCACGTCCTCCTTCGACAGCCCGTCGCGCCCCATTTTCAGCGCCTTGATCAGCCCGCGGTGCACGATGAGGTCGGCATAGCGGCGGATGGGCGAGGTGAAATGGGCGTAATGCGTCAGGTTCAGGCCGAAATGGCCGATGTTGTGCGTATCGTAGATGGCCTGCGACTGGGTGCGCAGCACCACCTCGTTCACCACGTGCTCGAATTCCGTGCCCTTCACCTGCTGGAGGATGCGGTTGAAATGCATCGGCTTCGGGCGCTGACCCAACGGCGCGGACAGCCCCAGCGTTTTCAGGAACTGTTGCAGGGCCGCGATCTTCTCCGGCGCCGGCGCGTCGTGCACGCGGTAGATGAG
>JALVFB010000389.1 GCA_027030295.1 Hyphomicrobiales bacterium | reverse complement strand
GCGGCCGGTTTCATGATCGACGTAATAGTGCCCCTGCCCCGGCCCGTCGATGCCATAGGCCCAGTGAAGGCCGGTGTTGAACCACTGCGGCGAGTTGGGCGCGGCCATCTGCATGACCAGCATGTGGCGGATCTCGTCACAGAAGGCGCGCGCGTCCTCCTCCGTGTCGAAATAGCCGCCTTTCCAGCCCCAATAGGTCCAGGCGCCGGCCATGCGGTCATAGACCTGGCGGGCCGAAATCTCATGCGTGGTGCGTTCATCCTCGGGCAGTTTCGCCAGCGCCTCCTCGTCCGGCACGGAGCGCCAGAGCCATTCCGGCACTCCTTCCTCAGGCACCTTCTTCAGCGCCACCGGCACGCCGGCCTTGCGGAAATATTTCTGCGCCAGGATGTCGGAGGCCACCTGCGAGAAATGCGCGGGCACCTCCACGTCCTCCATGCGGAAAACCACCGATCCGTCCGGGTTGCGGATCTCGCTGGTGATGCGGGTGAAGGCGACGTCTTCATAGACATCCCTGCCGGCCCGGGTGAACAGACGCTGGATTTTCATGGCCCCCTCTCTTGTCTTGCCCATGCCTGCGGAAGCGCCGGAAAGCCCCTGTTCCGGCGGATTACAACCCGCCGGCCGCCGCTCCCCATCTGGTGGAACTTTCAGCTCACAAACAGAATACAACCAGAACAAAAGGCGGTCAAGAAATTTTGCCGCCGAATCCGTTCCGACAAGGACAATCATGCGCCAGCAGGGGGATGGGGTCAAGACCTTGTGGCGAAAAATCAGGAACCCCCCATATCATGTGGAAAGCTGCCCCCGGGCGGCGGAAAATCCGATACGCGACTCCATCGCGTGAATGTTCACATTGCCGCAACCACATGATTCCGACGGGCTTTCCCGAACGGCGGCGGTGGGCAGGCGGTGGACGCCCTGTGGACAACCGCGCAACGGCGATTTTCGCATCCGCCATGGCGACCTTGCATGGCGCGGGGATTTGGCTATGCTCCGCAACGGATGACAACCGGCGAGAAGCCGGACGCTTGCGAACGGGATTCGCTCATGGGCCTGAAGACCATCATACAGCGCGTGTTCACCTGGTGGAACGACGCAACCTTTTCCACCCTGCTCTACACGAAGCGCAAGGGAGTGCTGGTGGGGCAGGACGAACAGGGCAACCACTATTATCGCACTGCGGACGATTCGCACCGCTGGGTGATCTACAACGGCTACGCCGAGGCCTCGCGCATTCCGCCGGGCTGGCATGGCTGGATCCACCGGCGGACGGACACGCCGCCGACGGAGGATGGCTACCATCCCCATGCCTGGGAGAAGCCCTGGCGCCCCAACCCCACCGGCACGGCGGAGGCGGAGTTTCCGCCCGGTTCGCTGTATCGCGAGGAGCCGGCGCACGTGGCGAAAGCGGCGGTGCGGAGCTGGCGGCCGGACAATCCGAACTGAGCGCGGATAACGGATGCGGCCATGAACAATCTGGTGGAAACCATCATCGGCACCCTGGTGCTGGCCGTGGCGGCGGCCTTCGCCTGGTATGTCTACGCCACCACCGACATCGCGCACGGGCGTTCGGGCTATGTCATCAAGGCCATATTCGACAACGCCAGCGGCG
>JALVFB010000388.1 GCA_027030295.1 Hyphomicrobiales bacterium | reverse complement strand
GTCAAATCGGGAGGGCATGGCCATGACACATGCCGCGAGCGCCACAAGGCAACGCATCGACTGGGTGGACTACGCCAAGGGGCTGAGCATCATCATGGTGGTGATGCTGCATTCCTCCATGGGCGTACAGAAGGCCCTGGGAGACTGCACCTGGTATGGCTACATCGTGGAGTGGGCGCGGCCCTTCCGCATTCCCGCCTTCTTCCTGCTGTCGGGGCTGTTCCTGGCGCGGCGCATCGACTGGCCATGGCGCGACTTCCTCGACCGGCGGGTGGTGCATTTCGCCTATTTCTACGTGCTGTGGCTGATCATCTCCTTCCTGTTCAAGGCACCGCATTTCATCAATCTGTATGGCGCGGACGGCACGCTGAAACTGTTCCTGCTCAGCTTCATCGATCCATTCGGATCGCTGTGGTTCATCTACCTGCTGGCCATCTTCGCGGTGGTGGTGAAGCTGTTGCGCAATGTTTCGCCATGGATCGTGTGGCCGGTGGCGGCGCTGCTGGAAATCCTGCCCATCCACACCGGCTGGATGGTGCCGGACGAGTTCGCCGCGCGCTTCGTCTATTTCTACACCGGCTATGTGGCCGCGCCGCACGTCTTCCGCTTCGCCGAAACGATGCGGCGGGTGAGCATCCCGGCGCTGCTGGCGGGGCTGACCATCTGGGCGCTGATCACCGCCATCCTGGTGTTCACCGACCTGCCCGACCCGTCGTGGATGGACTGGGTAACCTCTTCCGGCCTGCCGGGCATCGCCAAGCTGCCGGTCATCTCGCTGCTGGTGGGCCTCTCGGGCACGCTGGTGGTGGTGACGGTGGGCGTCATCATGGCGCGGCTGGGCGGACGCCTGTTCGGCTTCGTGCGGATGGTGGGCGAGCGCACGCTGGTGGTCTATGTCGCCTTCTTCCTGTTCATGGCCTCCGCCCGCATCATCCTGGTGAAGGTGGCGCCGTGGCTGGGGGCGGACGTCATCTCCACCATCGTGCTGGCCGCCGCCGTCATCGGGCCGCTGGTGATGCACCGCATGGTGCGCAACACGCCGCTGAAGTTCCTGTTCGAGCGTCCTGCCCTGTTCCGCCTGCCGCCCTCGGACACGCTGCGCATGCGCCAGCGCCTGCGGAGCATTGTTGAGAAGCCCGGGCAGGCGCTTGGCAGCCATGGGTAGGGTGCGCTAATCCTGCCCACATGACGGGCGAGACAGGCAAGGAACGCATCCTGAAAGACCGCCACCTGCTGGGGGTGGCGGCTCTTTCCGTCGATGAAGTCATCGCCCTGCTCGATCTGGCCGAGCACTATGCCGCGCTGGGGCGGCGGCGCGAGAAGAAACTCGACACCCTGCGCGGGCGCACGCAGATCAACCTGTTCTTCGAACCCTCCACCCGCACGCAAAGCTCCTTCGAGCTGGCCGGCAAGCGGCTGGGGGCGGACGTGATGAACATGAGCGTGAAGACCTCCTCCGTGACCAAGGGGGAGACGCTGCTGGACACGGCGCAGACGCTGAACGCCATGCATCCCGACCTGCTGGTGATCCGGCATCAGCATTCCGGCGCCGCCGAATTGCTGGCGCAGAAGGTGAGCTGCGCCGTCATCAACGCCGGCGACGGCTGGCATGAGCATCCG
>JALVFB010000387.1 GCA_027030295.1 Hyphomicrobiales bacterium | reverse complement strand
TGGTGCGCGCGCGCGTCCGGATACCGGCATGCACGCGCCGCACCTTCGTCCGTCGGCCGGCGCGGAAAATCGAGAGCACCCTGCTCAGGGCGTCCGTAACCTCTTGTTTTCTGCGATCGCGACGGATCCCGCCACGGATGACGGTATTGGCGATCGCGCCGGAACCCGCGACGGATTCCCGCGGCGTGGCCACCAGAATGTCCCTGTCGCCGATGTCGGCGATGGACGGCAACAGGGCCAGCGCCAGGCTGCCGCGTCCGGCCTTCAGATTGTTCTCCTGCAACGCCGCCGCCAGCAACTGCTGTTTCCTGGCCTGGCGTTCCGCGGCGATCTGTTTCTGCTCCGGGGTCAGCGGCACGCCGGGCAGGGGCTTCGGCTCGGCGTCGGCCAGCGCCTTTTCCATGAAGGCCTTCCAGGTCATGGCGGGCAGGGAGCCGCCGGTCATGCGGTTGGTGGGCGTGTAATCATCGTTGCCGAACCACACGCCGGTGACGAGATGGGCGGTGTAGCCGATGAACCACGCATCACGATAGCTCGACGTGGTGCCCGTCTTGCCGGCCTGTGCGGTAAAGCCCAGTTGCGCCCGTCTCGCGGTGCCGTTGGCCACCACATTGGCCATCATCCGCACCAGCTGGGCGATCTTCTCCTTTGGAAACACCCGCACCGGTCTGGCTTCCGGGTCGTCCTGGCGCGAATAGAGAACGGTGCCGTCCGGCCGCCGGATTTCCAGCACGGAATAGGGCTGCACCCGGTATCCGCCATTGGCGAAGGCGGCGTAGGCCCCGGTGATGTCCAGCGGCGTGACCTCGTTGGCCCCCAGCGGCAGGGAGGGCACCGGGCGCAAGGGCGCATCCAGCCCGGCCTTGCGCGCGGTTTCGATGATCTTCCTGGCGCCGAACTGCAACATCAGCCGCACGGGGACGGAATTGTAGGAATGAGTGATGGCCGTGATCAGGGGAATGCGTCCATGGTAACGGCCGGAATAATTGCGTGGCGTCCAGCCGCGAACGGTCACCGGCGCGTCCAGGACGATGGTGTCCGGCGTCATGCCGTTCAACAGGGCGGTGAGATAGACGAATGGCTTGAACGATGAGCCCGGCTGGCGCATGGCGTTGGTGGCGCGGTTGAACTGGCTCGATTCGTAATCGCGCCCGCCGACGATGGCGCGGATCGCCCCCCATGGGGTGACGGCCACCAGCACCCCCTGGCTGGCATGATAGCGCTCGCCATATTTCTCCAGCGCTTCCTGCACGGCCTTCTGCGCCAGTTTCTGCAGGCGCAGGTCGATGGTGCTTTTCACCTCCACCGCGTATTCGTCGGTCAGCCCCTTGCGCTTCATCAGATACATGGTTTCCTTGAACACGAGATCGAGGAAATGCTGCGGCGCGGTGTCTTCCTGTCCGCCCACGATCTGCACTTTTTCCTTCAGGGCGGCCAGCAATTCACCGTAGGAGATGAAGCCGGCGTCCAGCATGCGGTGCAGCACCACTTCCGCGCGCTTTTCCGAGGCCTGCGGATGGATGTGCGGCGCATATTTCGTCGGCGCCTTGTAAAGACCGGCGATGATGGCCGCTTCCTTCAGCGTCAGGTCGCGCACGGACTTGCCGAAATAGAACTGCGCG
>JALVFB010000386.1 GCA_027030295.1 Hyphomicrobiales bacterium | reverse complement strand
ATGTCCTGCGCCACATCTCCCGCCGCGCCGCCTTTCATTGCGAGGACGAGGAACGCCTGGAAGCGCGCAAGAAATTCAGGAAACCCGGCGACCCCTCCACCCATCCCGTCTGGCGCGACGCGGACACGGCATACAGGGCCACCGAACGCCTGTTGCGGTTGGCGCAGGCCGAAGGCAGGCGCGTGCACGTGCTGCACGTGACCACCGCCGACGAACTGCCGCTGTTGATGCTGGCGAAGGATTTCGCCACCTTCGAGGTTACCCCGCACCATCTGACCCTCACCGATGAGTGCTACCGCAAGCTGGGCACGCTGTGCCAGATGAACCCCCCCGTGCGCGGCCCCGAACACCGCGCCGCCCTGTGGCACGCCGTCAACAGCGGGCTGGTGGACGTGATCGGCTCCGACCATGCCCCCCACACGCTGGAAGAAAAAGCGAAACCCTATCCCGAAAGCCCCTCGGGCATGGTGGGGGTGCAGACGACGCTGCCCATCATGCTCGATCACGTGAACGCCGGGCGGCTGAGCCTGCTGCGATTGGTGGATCTCCTGTGCTACGGCCCGGCGCGCATCTACGGCATCGCCGCCAAGGGCGCCATCGCGCCCGGTTACGATGCCGATTTCACCATCGTCGACATGCGGGCCGAACGCACCATCAGCAACGACTGGATCGCCAGCAAGGCCGGCTGGACGCCCTATGACGGCAAGCGGGTGAAGGGCTGGCCGGCGATGACCATCGTGCGCGGACAGATCGTCATGCGCGAGGGCGAGATCGTCGCCGACACCCCCACGGGCCGCCCCGCCCGCTTCGTGGAAACCCTGATGCCCGCACAAGGGTGATTACCTTTCATTCACCCCGCCGGCCTTTTTCCGAGGTCGTTTGCCGGCGATTCATCCCCGCCGTGGCACGCCTCCTGCATGCTCTCACACGAACGTGAGCGACAGCCCAGGCGGGGAGTATCAGCATGACACACGTTGCCGACATCGCGGAAGGATACCTGCTTCGCAATGACACGTCCGAACTGGCCGGGGTCAATCGCGAGGTGGTGGTGTTCGAGCATGCCCTGGCCGACCTGGCCGCTCTCGACGACGCCCATCTTGCCCGCATCATCGAACGCGCGGCCAAGGCCGGCCCGATGCATTACAATCTTTCCGTCGTCGAACCGGACGACGAGGGCGGTTATGGCCATTGGGTGCAGGGCCTGCTGGCGCGGCCCGGAGAAAAGGTGAACGGCTGGGAAGTGCTGGAGCTGATCCGGGCCGGGCGGCTGTGGTTGCAGGTGGAGCACCTGCACGAGCTGGCGCCCGATCTCTACTGGCTCATGCGCGCCGCCTATGACGAGTTCAAGCGCCGGGTGGCGCATTTCACCTATTTCAATCTTTACACCAACCTGCTCATCTCGGGCCCCACGGCGAAGGTGACGCCACACATCGACGTGGCGGAGGTGCTGTTGTTCCACATCCGCGGCCACAAGAAATTCACTCTGTGGGATCCGGCGAAATTTCCCGTGCCGGACGAATGGCGCGAGAGCATCATTCTGCGCGAGCAGCTGGAAGACGTGCCGCTGAAACCGGAATGGCTGAGCCAGGGGACGGAAGCGGTGTTGGGCCCGGGGCAGGGCGTGAGCTTTCCCCTCATGTGGCCGCACGCGGTGGAAAATCTGGGCGAACTGAACGTGTCCCTGCAATCGGAATATCATCATCCCGCTTCCATCCGGCGATATGCGGCGCTCTATGCCAATGGCCTCCTGCGTCGCAGGCTGGGCATGAACCCCCATTCCACAGGCCCCGGCGCCTGGGGCGAGGCATTGCGCGCGGTGGCGGGCCTTGCGGCCAAGAAACTGAAGGTGCACAGCCCGAAGCCGCGCAAGGTGGCGCTGTCCTTCGTGGTGGACGCCCGCGCCGAGGGCGGCGTGCGCTGGTTGCCGGAAAAGGAACGGATGTTGGTGACGAAATAGCAAGGTTCGGCTGACAGAATGGGCGGCATGTGAACCAGCAAGGAGTGGGTTTCTCATGCAACCCGCAGTCGCAGAACACAAGGCGCCCATGGACATTATCGCCGCCAGAACGGATGAAGAGCTGAACCGCCTGGCCACGGACTGGCAGGCGCTGGAACGGGCAAGCCCGGCGCCGTCGCCCTTTCAGTCCTGGCGCTGGGTGCGGCTCTGGCGGCGACACTTTGGCGCCGATGCCACGCCGTTGGCGCTGCTGGCGCGCGAGGCCGACGGCACGCCGCTGGCCGTGCTGCCCCTGCAACGCGACCGCATCATGGGGTTTGCGCGCCTCACCTGGCTTTCCCTGCCCGGCGCGCAATATGGCGGCCTGCTGCTGCGGCCCGTGGAAGAGCGGCAGCGGCGGGAGGTGTTCGAAGCCCTGTGGCAGGCCCTGCGGCGGGAACAGGCGGATTTCATCGAGCTGCCCTTGCTGCCGCGGAACGATCCTTTCGCCGCCTTTCTGCAAGCACACTGCCGGCAGGGGCCGGAAAACGCCGCCTTTCGCATCGATTTTTCGGCCTTTGAAAGCTGGCGGGATTTTGAACTGTCGCTGAAATCCTCCGCCCGCCGTTCGCGCAAGAAGCGGCTGAACAAGCTGCAACGCGCCGGCGATCTGCGCTTTCAGGTGCGCGCCGCCGGGCCGGAAAACGCCGCCGCGCTCGAACGCGCCATGGAGTGGAAGCGTGGCTGGCTCACCGCTCAGGGGCTTCAGGGCGCCCTGCCTTTTCGCCCGGCCTTCGCGGCGCTGATGGAAGAGGGCTTCGCCAACGCGGAAGATGACGCAAGCCAGGGCGAATGGCTTGTGGCCACCCTGTCGCTGGATGGCAAGCCCATTTCGGTCGATGTCGGCATGGCGCTCGATGGTGTCTATTATTCCTGGTTCTCCGCCTATGACGCCGCGCTGTCCGAGCACTCGCCGGGCAAGATCGGCCTGTGGCTGATGATGCAGTGGTGCATGGAAAACGGCATCACCGTCTATGACATGCTGGCCAATCCCGCGCCCTACAAGGAAGACTGGGCCAACGCGCACACGCCCCTTGAGCATTTCGTGGCGCCGCTCAGCATGGCCGGGCGGGCCTATGTTCTGTGGCTGACCCAGGGCGAAGCCCTGGCGCGGGAGCTGTATGGCAACCTGCCGCCGGGGCTGAAAGCGCTGGTGCGCAAGCCATTGTTGCGCCTGCGCGGCGACAAGCCGAACTGATTTTGCCGGCCGGACAACCGGATGGTTTGCCAGCAGCGCGCAGCACCGCTATTGCAGCCCCATGGCAGACGATCCCGCATATTCCGATGACATGCCGGCGACGGGCACTTTCGACGCCACCTTTCGCGCCCGCTTCGCCGAATTGGTGCGCCTGCGCCGCGACGTGCGCCGCTTCCGCCCCGATCCGGTGCCGGAGGAAATTCTGCGGGAGGCGCTGAATCTGGCCCACCTCGCGCCGTCCGTGGGCTTTTCCCAGCCCTGGCGCTTCGTGCGGGTGGAAGACGTGGCCCGGCGCGAACGGGTGGCCGCCTCCTTTCGCCGCGCCAATGCAGCGGCGCTGGCCGCAACGGCGCCGCAAGACCGCGCTCTGTATGCCCGGCTGAAGCTGGAAGGCATCCGCGAAGCGCCGGTGCAGATGGCGGTGTTCTGCGACGAGACAACACAAACGGGTCGCCGCCTGGGCGCGCGCACCATGCCGGAAACGCGCGCCTTTTCCACCGTCTGCGCCATTCACACCCTGTGGCTGGCCTTGCGCGCGCACGGGGTGGGCATGGGCTGGGTGTCCATTCTCGAACCGCAGGTGGTGGCGCGCGTGTGCGACGCGCCGGAAGGCTGGCGCTTCATCGCCTGGCTGTGCATCGGCTGGCCCGAGGAACCACACGCGCAAACCCCGGAGCTGGAACGCCTGGGCTGGGAGCGACGGCTGAAGCTGGACGACCTGGTGCACAAACTGTGAAAATCCACCTGCGCTTCCCATATTTGCATAGGGGCTGTCCTAGATAAATCACTTAACGTCGTTTCATGTCATTGAAATTATGCTAATTTCTCAATATCTGGATAGTATGTTTTTTGAGGGTCAAGAGAAGCGCCAATGGCGATTTTTCGCCATTGGCGCTTCTTTGCCATTCTTTTCACAACTCATTGAATGTCAAGCATGAAACCGCTTCGCGGCGGCCCGTAGGGCCGTGCTTGACATTCAATGAGTTGTGAAACAACAAATTCGTTATCTAGGACAGCCCCTTTCATAATTTGGGGGTTGGGTGGGGGCGCGGGGCGGTGGATGGCTCTTTATGCATCTTGGTATCAACGTGCGCGGCGGCACCTGTTCGCGATGGTGGAAGCCTTGCATGGCGTGGCCTTTCGCCGATCGGGGCGGCGGCGCTTCTGCGCTCCCGGCAGCTGGATGGCTGAGGATTGCCCTTGTATTTTTGCACGCACGCAACGCCCGTGGGGCCGATCATCCTGGTGATGCGGGAGGACGGCGTCCTGACCCACCTGCAATTCGCCCATCGTTTCTCGCCCCGGCATGACTGGCGGGAAAGCGCCGCGCCGTTCGCGCAGGTGCGCCGGCAACTGGACGAATACTTCGCCGGCGTGCGCAGATCCTTCGATGTCGCACTCGCCCCGCGGGGCACGCCCTTCCAGCGGCGCGTGTGGCGGGCGCTGTTGAGCATTCCCTACGGCGAAACCATCACCTATGGCGAGCTGGCCCGCCGGGTGGGCAAACCGCGTGCGGCACGTGCGGTGGGGGCGGCCAACGGCGCCAATCCCATCGCCATCATCATTCCCTGTCACAGGGTTGTCGCGGCCGACGGTATCGGCGGTTATGGCGGTGGACCCGAGATAAAGCGCGAACTGCTGGCGCTGGAAGGAGCGGCGGCCGGGACATGAGCCGCCCCGGCCGTCCTTTCACGCACGAATCGTCAGCGCGCCTTCGTGGTGGCGCCGAAATTATATGTCCAGCCGATGGCGGCCTCGAACTGATACATGCTCAGTTTCACCCGGCCCGTGGTGGCGCCGCCATTGTAGACGGGCGGCACCGGACCGCGCTGTCGGCCCGTCGGCGCGATCATGAAGGCGAAATCGATGTCGTTGTGTTCGTCATAACGCCAGGTGCCGCCGCCGGTGAACTCGTGGCGGATGACCCCGGGCGAGATGATGTTGATGGCGACTTCCGAGGACGGCACCGGGTTGGGCCAGATATAGGCGTAACCGGCGCGCAGGATGAAATCGTCACTGAACTGATATTCCACGCCCAGCTTGAGCGCACTGGCGTCGCGCCAGCCGAAACCGGGGCCGGCGTCGCTACCGAAGAAATGCACACCATCGAAAATGCTGGACCGCCCGATGGCCTTCACCCCGTCATAGAAGAAATGGCGATAGTCCAGCATCAGCTTCAGATTGTCGTTCACCTTGAACGCCACGCCCACCTGCATGTTGGCGGGAATATCGAGATTGCCGCGCTCGGCGAACAGGCCACGGTATTTCTTCAGCCGCGACATCCAGATTTTCGTCTGATAGGTGGCGCCGATGCTCAGCCAATCCGTTGGCCGGAAGGTGACGCCGATGCGGGCGCCGCCACCAACCGACCAGTCATAGCCGCGGTTGGAGAAATCGTTCCGATAGGCCGACATGCCCGAAAAGCCGGCGCCGCCATTGCCCAGACCATAGGCCTTGAAGCGCTGAATGGCGAAAATGGGCGCGACGCCGATGCTGAAACCATCCGCCAGTCGGCGGGCATAGGCGGCCGAAACGAACATCTGCATCAGATCGACGCCGGCCTTGCCATAGCAGAAGGGGCCGGTGCCCGGCGATCCCGGCGGGCAGGTAAGGCCCGGGGCATTGTTGCGGGAGAACGCTCTGTAGGTGGTGTTCATCCCACCGTTGCCGAATATGGAAAAAGCGACAACCGAGTCGGCATCGATACGACGTGAGATGGCGAAGGTCGGCGCCGGCCAGTAGTTGCCGGTGCTCTTGTGCGTGCCGATGTCGATCATGCCCGTGCCCGTGGCGGTGTATTTGCGGAAGGGCATGAACAGGGCCAGCCCCATGTTCATCTGGTCGCCCACTTCCACCAGCCCGGCCGGATTGATGGAAATGCCGGTGGCGTCCTCCACCGATGCGGCGCCGGCGCCGGCCAGCGCCTTGTGGCGCAGGCCATAGGCGTGCTGGAACATGCCTTCCGTCGCCATGGCCGACGTGGTGGACAACGCCAGCAGCAACGCCCCCGCCAGGGATTTCCCGGCATGGCTCACCTTCCCCCGAATATCGCGTGCATTCCCGCTCATGATGGCCCCTCGTTTCTTGTTATTATCGCTCCCCCATATATGAGAAAAAGCTAATTTAGGAATTGCTAAATTAGCTTTTCCTTGTATTCTTGATGAATACATCCAGATGCGTTCATATATTCCAGAGAAAGCCACCCCGTCCAGTGGATCAAGACGTGAACGCACGAAAAAACGCCGCAGCCGAATGGCTGCGGCGCTTCCTGTTCTTGTTCCGCTTTCCTCAGCGGGCGCGGGTGGAGCCAGCACCAAAATTGTAGGTCCAGCCCAGCGACACCTCGAGCTGATACATTTTCGCAGTGATCTTGCTTCCCGGCGTGGGGCCAAGGACGGTCACTTCCTGCCCGCTCTGCTTGCCGGTAGGCGCGAACATGAAGGCGAAATCGATGTCGTTGTTCGCATCGACGCGATAGGTGCCGCCACCGGTAATCTCATGCCGGATGACGCCCGGCGCCAGCAGGTTGAGGGTGATATCCCGGCTCCGCACCGGATTTGGCCAGATGTAGGCATAGCCCGCGCGCAGGATCAGATCCGGGCTGACCTGATATTCCAGACCCACCTTGATGGTATTGGTGTCGCGCCAGCCGAAGCCCGGCCCTCCACTGACG
>JALVFB010000385.1 GCA_027030295.1 Hyphomicrobiales bacterium | reverse complement strand
CGGAGAAGGCAATCACCAGCTCGCCGTTGGCGCCGGTGGAAACGGCATAGTTCACGCTGCCCACCGTGCCGGTGTCGCCCGCCTGCACCACGGTGCCATTCACCGCCAGCACGTCGTTCGGCTGCGGATTGGTCAGCACCACCTCGGCGCCGGACAGATTGCCGTCGTCGGTGATTGCCAGCTCCGGCGAGACGACTCCCACCGGCTGCCCGTTCTCGAAGAAGGACACGCCATAATCGGCATTGGTGTCCGTCACCTGCGGATTGGCGAAATAGCCGGGCTGCAAGTCACCTTGCAGCGGAAAGGAACCGAAGGCCGTGCGCCCGAAGGTGGCCTCATAGCTGCTCGCCCCCTGGAACAGGAACTGCACGGCATTGTCCGGCAGCACGCCCGGCGTGCCGGGGTCCTTGTCCGTGGCCCTGAAACGCAGCACGCCATTGTTGTTGGTCACCACCACGTCGGTGGGGCTTTCCAGGATATAGCCGTCGATGGCGTCCTCGCTGACCTCGATGTATTCATACTTGTTGCCCACCGTGTCGAGGTCGGTGATCAGCAGGCTGAAGTCGCCCTTGTAGGGAATGTCCGTGCCGGAGAGCACCAGCTCGTAGCGCACCACGGCCTCGACGAGGTTGTTGGAGCTTTCCACCACGTTCATGCTGGCGAACTCGTCGGGCGGCGTGCCGCCGGTGCCGAAGCGCATGCCCTCGGAGGTGCGCGAGATGACGACGGCGCGCAGATCCAGCGACTGCCCGTTCACCACCGCCACGTTAGACCAGATGGCTCTCTCGCCATTGCCGGGGCCGTCCACCGCCTCGGTCTGGCCCTGGTTGATCACGGTGGGCTGCCCGGAGAAGGTCAGCTCCAGCTCGTCGCCCTGCCCCGGCGTCGGCGGCTGCGTCACTTCGCTGAGATCGATGCTCGGCGCCTGGTTGACCATCAGGTGATCCCAGTTCTCGGCCGCCACGGGATCGCTCTCGATGGCGCCTTCCGCCACCTCCAGCTCCCAGTCGCCGCCGAGACGGGCGGCGCCCGTCGGATCGTCGGACGCCGCCACGTCTGCCCCGGTCGCAGCCGCAAGCACATTCACTGCCGCCTGGCCTTCCTCGCCGGCGGCGAAATCGCAGCCATAGACGAGAATGTCGGCTTCTTCGGCCAGCACCGCGCGGATGGTGGCCATCTCGTCGGCATGCTCGCCGGCGATGGAAACCGCCGTCAGCCTGGCGCCGCCCAGCTCCAGCGCGCCCGGCTTGCCGTGCGCGAAGATGTGTATGGCATCGATGTCCGACCGCCCGGCCAGCGCCGCCGCCATCTGCTCCACGCCATCACGATCCGCCGCCAGCTCCACCACTTCCACATTGTCCGGCAGCGCCGCGATGATGTCTTCCCTGTCCGCCAGCCGCGCGTCGATGAAGGCCACCTCGTGCCGCTGCGTGCGCGCCTGTTCTTCCGCCGCCAGCGCCTTCACCAGCGCCTCGGTGGCGTCCGCGTCGTGCCCGCCGTCATGCCGCGCATCGGCGTGATGCGCCGCGTCAAACGCCTCCACCCCCGTGGCCACCGCCGCGCCGTCATACATCACCCGCGGCTCCAGCGCCGCCGCCTCGCTGAAAGGCCCCTTGCGGCGCACCCTGCGCTTGCGCTTGGCCCC
>JALVFB010000384.1 GCA_027030295.1 Hyphomicrobiales bacterium | reverse complement strand
GCGCGGGGCGGTTTCACCGGTCAACCTTTGCGCGGCCTGGTATCACATCAGGTATTTCACCGCCACGAAGCCGCCCACCAGCAGGATGCCGGCGGCCAGCGTGATCCAGCCGAGATGTTTCTCCAGAATGCGCCGCGCCGCCGGGCCGAACCAGAACAGCAGCGCCGCCACCAGACAGAAGCGCCCGGCGCGGGCGACGACGGATGCGATGGTGAACACCGCCAGGTCCAGCCCCGCCACCCCGCTGGCGATGGTGATGACCTTGTAGGGAAACGGGGTCAGCCCGGCGAACAGCACGATCAGCGCGCCGTGTTCATGATACCATGAGACGAAGGTGGAAAATTTCCGCTCCAGCCCGTAGAAGGAAAGTATGGCCTGGCCCACGGTGTCGAACAGCAGCCAGCCGATGAGATAGCCGAACAGGCCACCGATGACGGAAGCCACGGTGGCGATGAAGGCATAGCGAAAGACGCGGGCGCGGTTCGCCAGGCCCATGGGGATGAGCAGGGCGTCCGGCGGCAGGGGAAAGAAGGAGCTTTCCAGAAAGGCGACGATGGCCAGCGCCCAGCCGGCATGGCGATGCGCCGCCAGATCCATTATCCAGTCGTAGAGCTTGCGAATCATGAGCACAGGTTCCAGCACGGAAATGAATATTGCGCAAACGGCCCGCCAGGCGGCGGCGACGGACGTCTCTGCCGCCGACCCGCGCGCGGCCCGCAACGTGCTGCTGGAAAATCCTTCCAAGCGCCGCCCCGCCGCGCTGGCCCCGCTGCTGCTGAGCACGCCGGACGACATCACCCTGCGCTGCGCCGTCGCCCGCCCGGCGGCCTTTCCACGCGGCACGGTGGTCATCCTCGGCGGGCGCGGCGATTATATCGAACGTCATTACGAACTCATCGACGGGCTGCTTGAGCGCGGCTTCGCCGTGGCCACCTTCGACTGGCGCGGTCAGGGCTATTCGCAGCGTCCGCTGAAAAATCGGCTGAAGGGCTACGTGCGCTCCTTCGACGATTATGAAACCGATCTGGAAACGGTGATGCGCGAGGTGGTGTTGCCGGACATGCCGCCGCCCCATTTCGCGCTGGCCATTTCCATGGGCGGACACATCCTGTTGCGCGCCAGCTGGAAGCACACCTGGTTCGACCGCGGCATGCTCATCTCCCCCATGGTGGCCTTCGCCCACCATCCGCGCGAACGGTTCTATCGCCTGCTGGTGCGCGTCGCGCCATGGCTGGGCTTCTCGCGCGCCTTTCTGCCCGGCCTGCCGAAGCGGCTCATGCGGCCCGAGGATGCCCCGGACAATGCGCTCACCTCCGATGAGGAGCGCTATGTGCGCGAGGCGCTGTTCCTGCGCGAATATCCCGATCTCGGGCTGGCCATCGCGCCGACCATCGGCTGGATGCGGGCGGCGCTTGATTCGATGGAGAAGTTCAACCACATGGTGGCGCAAGGAGACGAGCCGCGCTGGCCGCTGCTGGCGCTGGCCGCCGCCCGCGACCGGCTGGTGGACCCGGAGGCGCTGCGCCGGCTGGCACGCGAGGTCGGCAACATCAAGGCCACCTTCCTGCACAAGGCGCGCCATGACATCACCATGGAGCGCGACGAGATACGCGCGCTGTTTTGGTCGGCGCTTGACGAATTCTTCGGTCGGGAAAAC
>JALVFB010000383.1 GCA_027030295.1 Hyphomicrobiales bacterium | reverse complement strand
CAGATCGACCGGCTGGCGCTGCTGGACGATGCGGTGATCGTGGCCGACTTCAAGACGGCTCGTCCGGTGCCGGAAGGGCTGGCGGAGGCGGCCCCGGCGCACCTGCGGCAACTGGCGCTCTACCGCCTGGCGATGCGCGCCGTCTGGCCCGACCGGCCGCTGCGCGCCGGATTGCTGTTCACCGCCGGGCCAACATGGATCGAGGTGCCGGAGGACCTGTTGACGCTGGAGGGAGATCAGCCCAGCAGATAGCGCAGGGTGGGGCCGCGTTCGATGATGAGCGGTTCGCCGGCCGGCGGATGCACCTCCTCGCCATCCAGCACGAAACGCCCTTGCGTTGCCACCTCCACCCGGCTGGCGCAGCGGCTGTGCATGCTCGCATGCACCCGCCGATTCGTGCCGCCCCACAGCACCACCGGCAGCCAGCGCAACAGGAAAGGATACGGATAGTTGAACAGGCTCACGCGCAGGGCCTGTGCCGAATCCGGTGTTTCGCCGCGTTGTTCGGCACCGGTGCATGGTCCCCAGAAGGGCCGTGCGTTCAGCACCAGCTTGTTCAGCGTGGTGGCCAGCACCGCCACCTGCCAGCCATCGCCCAGCGGTTCGTTGTCCACCACCACGCGCATCCGTTGCGGACGGTCGATGCGCTGAACGTCCTCCGGCCCGGCCGGGCGAAAGATCGCCTTCAACCCCACGCTCAGCATGGTCAGCAGCGGCCCCCAGTGCCCGCGCAGGCCCTTGCGGTTGAAGGTATCGCGGCAGAACAACGTGGCTTCCGCCAGCACCCCGCCGCCCAGGAACATGCCGTGCAACGGCCCGTCGCTCGCCGGATTCGCCAGCCGCACCGTGGCCCGGTCGTGAAAGCGCGCGCCCGCCCGCCGCCAGCCGCCTTCGGCGATGGTGGCGGCCTGTTCACGCACGTCTTTCGACCGGTAGCCGATGTCGGCCGCGGTCATGTTGGTGGAACCATGCGGCAACAGCGCCAGGACCGGCCAGCGCTCCCGAGGCAGCCCGCTGCGTTCGATGAGCCAGGTCTGCACATACTGGATGGTGCCGTCGCCGGAGGAGATGAACAACGCTTCCGGTGGCGTTGCGGCCAGTTCCGCCAGCGCCTCGTCCAGCTGCGCGAAGCGCTCCAGCACATATGCCCGCACCCCCGGCCTGTGGCGCACCATCTCCGCCAGCCGCAAGCCGCTGCGGTTGGTGCCGCCGGAGTGCGGATTCACGATGAGCGCCGCGCCCTTGTTGCCCGCACCGCCGTTCATGCCGACCGCGCCATCCATGAAACCAGCTTGCCGCGCCGTCTCTTTTCCGCGAACGCCTGCGCCAGCTGCACCGCGTGCACCAGCAGCGACAGCAATGTCCACGCCGCCACCGCCACAAGCCCCCAGTCCGGACGCCCGATGAGCCAGCACAGGGTCAGCAGCACCAGGTTCGGGTTGCGCCGGGCGGTGATCTCGCGGAAGAAGGTGTCGAACCGCCGCCAGATGTGGATCTCCATGCCCAGGAAGGCGATGGAGGCGCCTTCCATCAGGCGCTGGATGACATAGCCGGCGATGATGACGATCAGGCTGCCCCACCACCAATCCGGCGGCAGCGGATGCCCCGCCGCCTGAAGCCCCATGGCCCAGGCCGCATACCAGAACGGCGGATGCACCAGATCGATGCCGTGGTCGAAAATGTCGCCGAATCTGCTGGAGGTGAGCGTGGTGCGCGCCAGCTTCCCGTCCACCGTGTCGAGAAAGGTCATCAGCCACGCCGCCAGCAGGCCCCAGCCGTATTGCCCCTTCGCGAACAGGCCGAAGGCCACCACCACCAGCACGGCGGAAAGGAAGGTGACCATGTTCGGCGTCACCGACGTATGCTCGGCCAGCCAGCGGGTGACGAAAAAAGCCGGGCGCGGCCACACGCGCTTGGTGACCACATCCGTGGCGCCCTTGTAGGTGCCCATGAACACCCGCCATTCGATTTCGCCTTTGCGCGCCGCATCCAGCAACAGCGCATAGGGCGCCTCGCGCTTGCGGAGCTTTTCCTGAAAGGCGGCGCGCTCCAGCTGATCCGGGCGCGACACCCGCCAGCCCCGCTCACGCGCCAGCGCCACACCACCGCCCAGCAGCAGCCGCTCGGCCGTTTCCCTCTCGCCGGACGGCACATGCGCCAGCAACGGCGTGCGCCCTTCCTCGTCCAGCAGCACCAGCCCTGGTGTTTCCGCCACCGCCCGCGCCAGCGCCGGGTCCAGCACGGCATCGGCCCGCACCACGATGATGGTTTCGCCACCGCTCCCCGCCACCGCGGGATGCACGCCGATGCGCTCGAACAGGCGCATGCTGCGCACCGCCGCCGGCAGGCCGAAGATGCGCTCGTCCGTGTCACCGACGATGTGCAGAACCGGCCGTTTTCGATCCATGGTTTCGGCTCTCGCTGATGTCATTGCACCGTTTCCGCCCGCAAGTAGAGCGCCAGCGCCAGCAAGGCAAGCGATGCCGCCGGCAGCCAGCCCGCCAGCCATGCGGGCACCAGGCCGATTTCGCCCATGGTCTGGGCCAGGCCGTCGAACAGGAAAAACCCGAAGCCGATGGCCACGCCCGCCAGCAGCAGCCCACCCGCGACGCCATGACGCCGGAATCGGGTGGCGAGCGGAATGCACACCGCCATCAGCAGCAGGGGAACGAAGAACAGGGTCAGGCGGTGATGCCATTGCACCGCGTAAACGTGCACGGGACGCAGCCCGAAGCCCTGATTTTTCACGAAATATCGCAGCTCCGGCAGGCTCATGACCTCCGGGTCGCCGGAACGCATGCCTTCCGCCGCCAGCTTCAGTTCACCCGAATAGACCATCACCGGAACCCTGGCCGGCGGCACCGGTTCGCGCCGATAGATGACGACATTCTCCAGCAACCAGCGTTTGCCGGTTCGCCTGGCCTGGCGGGCGTAGATCTGTTCGCTCAGCAATCCGTCCCTGTCGCGCCGGAAGATGACGAGATTGCCCAGCCGGGTGGCTCCCTTGTTCGTGTTTTCCGCCCGCAGAATGTCATTGCCGGCGCGCATCCAGATGACACCCCCCTGCCCCGGATGCAGCTTCTTGCGCGCGAAATCGCCCACCCCCCACTGAATGAGCTGTTGCATGGCATTCGGCACCAGCCGGTCGCTGAGCATGAACTGCGTGATGCCCAGAACCACCCCCAGGGGCAACAGCATCAGCAACAGCTGAAAGGGACTGACGCCGGCGGCCCATATGGGCGCTATTTCATTGCGATAGCCCAGCTCCACCAGCGTGAGCACCACCGCCAGCAACAGCGACATGCTGAAGAACACGGCCAAAAGGCCGGGCAGGCGCAGCATGACGTAGCGCACCACCGACGCTTGCGCGTTCGCCGCGCCGGCCAGAATGTCATCGAGATTGGCGATCACCTCGAGCGTGACCACCAGCAGGGAAATACCCACGACAATGACGAAAAAGCGCGAGAGGATCATGCGCGACAGCATGCGCCCGAAAATCTTCATGTGCGCTCCTCCCGCTTGCCTCGCCACGGCGCCAGCCTGCCGAGGCGTCCGCCGATCCGGCTGGCGAGATCGTAGAAGGATTCGAAGATGTCGCGCCGCAGGGTGAAACAGATACGATAGTAGCGGGCGAGCGAGAAGACGGCGAGCAGGAACCAGGGCAGCCAGATTCCGGTCCACACGCCCAGCACGCCGGACTTCACCGCGATGCTCCCCTGCTGCACCGCCTCGTGATAGAAGACCAGAATGGCCAGCGCCACGGCGAAGCGATAGGCCCGTTGTTGCCGGCGCTGCCCCACGGCGAACGGAATGGCCAGCAGGGGCAACAGCAACAGGGTCAGGATGGAAACCAGGCGCTTGTGAAACTCGGCCTGCAGGCTTCGCAGCTTGCGCGGAGACTGTTTCTGACCCATGGCGGCATACAGCTCCGTCAGGGTCAGCTCGCGTCCATCCGCCCCGCGGGGACGAAACGCCGCTGCGTTCTCGCGTCCGATGGCCGTTTCCGCATGATCGAAACGGCTGGTTTCGAATTTCGGCAAGGCCTGGCCGGAGGCGGAATAGGGCCACCCGAAAACACGCAGCCGGTGGCCGTTTTCCAGCACCAGCAGCGGGCGCGGATCGGCCTGTTGCTGCACCAGAAAGCCCGAACGGGCGGTGATGGTTTCTCCCCCGTCGTTTCCGTTGTCGGCGAACAGGAAGATGCGCTGGAAACGCTGATTCTTGCGATCGAGCTTGTCGATGATGAACGTGCGCTTGCCGGCGGTCATGAACACGCCCTCTTCCGCCAGATAGAACACGTCCACATTCTGCACGGCATATTTCAGGGCGCGGTAGGCATAGCGCGTGTAGGGTTGCAGCCAGCCGAAGATGTAAACGGCCAGCAACGAGGCGATGAACGCCAGCAGAATCACCGGCCTGGCCAGCCGATGCAGGGAGATGCCGGCGGCCAGGAAGGCCTCGATCTCGGCATTGCGCGAAAGCTGATTGAAACCGAACAGCAGGCCGATGAAAATGGCCGCCGGAATGGCCAGCCCCAGATAGTGCGGCGCGAGATAGCCCAGCATCTCGAACACCAGCGAAAGCGAGCCTTTCTTGCCCAGCGTGAGGTCCAGAATGCGCACGAACCGCTCGGCCAGCAGCATCAGCAGGCCGATGATGAAGGCCACCGTGAGCGGACGCCCCACCTGCTGCAGAATGTATCTGTCGACGATGGTCATGAATCGAGCGCTCCGGATGCCGGCCGCGGCAGGGCAAATCAGGCAAATGGTCCGACTGCCGGGATGCCAGATGCGCAACGCAAAATCAATCGTTGCTCCGCCCGCGATGATGCGCGTGGCCGTGGTGAATCAGGGGTGCGCCCGGTCGCCGGAAAGATGCAGGGCTTCGTATTGCTGCACCGACATGTCCGCCATCAGCGCCCGCCGCTCCACGCGATACAGCCACTCGCCCTGGCGCCGGGAAATGGTGATTTTCTGCCAGCCCGCCGCCGGCCTTTCGCACCCCGGCTTCATGGAGGCCGACGGCGCGGAAAGCACGTGCATCATGCCGCCGTTCACCGACCACGCCAGATGCGCCCAGCGGTGTGTGTGGCCGAACAGCACCAGCTCCGCGCCCGCGCGCTCCAGCACCGCTTCCAGCGCCGCGGCATCCTTCAGCGCCTTGCGCGGTTTGTCGGAAAGCGCCGCCAGCGGCGGATGATGCACCAGCACCACCCGGCACAGCCCCTTGCCCGCGCAATCGCGCAAGATCCTCTCCAGCCGCTTCAGCTGCGCCTCGCCCAGCCGTCCGGAAGCCTCGCGCCACGGCGCCGGATAAGCGGAATTCAGGCCGATCACGGCGACGTTGCGCACAAGGCGCACGGTGGGGAATTCCGGCAGATCGGCGGCCGCGGGCACGCCGCTCATCCACGGCGCCAGCAGCGGCAAACCCGCCTTCACCGCATCGCCCACATAGCAATCGTGATTGCCCGGAATCAGCGCCAGGTTCCCGGGCCGCGCCAGCTCTTCCAGCCACGCCCTCGCGGCGGCGAACTCCGCGCGCGAGGAAATGTTCACCACATCGCCGGTGATTACCATCAGCGCCTCGGGCGCCTGCGCCCGCAGGTCTTCGAGCAGCGCGCGCAATGCTTCCGCCCGGTGCGCCCGGCGCCGCCGCAACGTCCAGGACAGCCAGCCGATGATGCGCTTGCCGAACAGCTCCGTCGGGCGCACCCCCGCCAGCGGCAGATGCGGGTCGGTGAAATGCGCCAGCGTCGTCGCCAAGCCTCCATCCTCCTTTTGCGGCCAGTTCCGGCCATTGACGCCAGCGGCAAAAAGTTGTCAATGCTTGAGGCGGTTTTTCTTCATTCCCCGCTTCGGGAGCAGCATCGTGAAGGTCATCATTCTCGCCGCCGGTCAGGGCAGCCGCCTGTTGCCGCTGACGCAGGACTTGCCCAAGGCGCTGCTGGACATCAATGGCCACACGCTCATCGGCCGCCAGATCGACGCCTTCGCCGCCTGTGGGGTGAAGGAATTCGTGGTGGTCACCGGCTTCCGCCCCGACCTGATGGACGCCGCGCTGGCCCGCATCGCGCGCCGCAACGGCGTGACCATCCGCACCATCTACAATCCGTTCTACGCCGTGGCCGACAACCTGGCCAGTTGCTGGATGGCGCGGGAGGAGATGATCGACGACTTCATTCAGGTGAACGGCGACAACGTGTTCCGCGCCGACCTCGCCGAGGCCCTGCTGCGGGCCGGGGGCGCGCCCGTCATCGCCGCGGTGGATCGCAAGGCGCATTACGACGCCGACGACATGAAGGTCATTCTCAAGGGGCAGCGTCTGTTGCGCATCGGCAAGGAGCTGCCCCTGAGCGATGTGAACGCCGAGGCCCTGGGCTTCTACGTGTTTCGCGGCGAAGGGCCGGCGCTGTATCGCGCCACGCTGGAGGAGATGATGCGCGAACCGGACGGGCTGCATCAGTGGTTTCCGGCGGCCATCGACCGGCTGGCGCGCCGCGTGGAGGTGAAGGCGCTGGACCTCACCGGGTTCGAATGGTGCGAGGTGGACTACCCCACCGACCTCAAGCTGGCCCGCGAATACGCCGCCCGCTGGGATGCGCAAGGCGATTCCCGCACCCGCCCCCGGCTGGTGAACCCCTGAGCGAACTTCCTCGGAGGGCGATGATGAAATGACTTTTCCACTTCATTTCATTCCCTTTTTCGCCATTCTGCTGATTTTCCTCCCTTCACCGGACGGATACGCGATGAGCGCCGGCGAAAAGTGGCAGCCCCGGCGCCACTCTCTGCAAGAAGCACCGGATGGCCTACGCAAACACCATCACATCGAATCGCGCAAGCGCATGAAGGCGGAGAAGCGACGCGGAGGCTGCGTCATTGGCGGACGCCATTATCCGGAAGGCGCTCTTTATCCGTCGCACCCCTACACATTCACGATGGT
>JALVFB010000382.1 GCA_027030295.1 Hyphomicrobiales bacterium | reverse complement strand
ATCGAGGAGACCATCCGCGCGCTGGAAGAAAAGGGGCTGGTCTACACCGGCCAGCTGCCGCCGCCGAAGGGCAAACCGCCGGAGGACTGGGAACCGCGCGACCAGCTGCTGTTCCGTTCCACCGCCTTCGGCGACGACATCGACCGCCCGCTGAAGAAATCCGACGGCACCTACACCTACTTCGCCGCCGACGTCGCCTATATCCGCGAAAAGCTGCGGCGCGGCTATGACGAGCTGGTCTACGTGCTGGGCGCCGATCATGGCGGCTATGTCAAGCGCCTGCAGGCGGCCAACGCCGCGCTTTCCGGCGGCGAGGTTCCGCTGATCGCGCGGCTGTGCCAGCTGGTGCGGCTGTTCCGCGGCGGCGAACCGGTGAAGATGTCCAAGCGCGCCGGCGACTTCGTCACCATGCGCGAGGTGGTGGACGAGGTGGGGCCGGACGTGGTGCGCTTCATGATGCTCACCCGCTCCAACGACGCGCCGCTGGACTTCGACTTCCGGAAGGTGCTGGAGCAGTCGAAGGACAACCCCGTCTTCTACGTGCAGTATGCCCATGCCCGCATCTGTTCGGTATTCCGCAACGCACGGGAAGAACTGGACGAATTCCTCTTGCGGCCGGACCCGGAAGCGATAAGATGGGAACTGCTGGAGGATCCGGCGGAGCGGATGCTGATGCGGCGGGTTGGCGAATATCCCCGGGTGCTGGAACAGGCGGCCAGGGCGCACGAGCCGCATCGCGTGGCCTTCTACCTGATGGAGCTGGCGGCGGAATTTCATGCCCTGTGGAACAAGGGCAAGGAAAATTCACAATTACGGTTCATATTGCCCACCGAGACGGACCTGAGCGCCGCGCGACTGGGATTGTTGAGAGCCGTCCGGCAAGTGCTGCGCAATGGCTTGCGCATCCTGGGAGTGCGGCCGGTGGAAGAGATGTAGCGCCCGAAAACGCGCGAGGATGGTTTTTCGGGCTGGACGGGCTGAAAATCCGGGAGCCTTCCCGCAAATGGCGGATCAGGCAGGCGAAGGAACATGACGGACAACAGCAGGAACCGGCCCGGACGGGGCATCAGTGACGATCTCAACGGGCCGGGCAAGCGTGCGGACAACAGGACGGCGGATCCACGCAGCCGTTTGGGCGGCAAGATCCCGCCGCCGCCGCCACCACCGCGCGGCCCCATGCCGGCGGCGGGCGGCAAGGGCGTGAAACCGGCTCCCCTGGCGCCGCGCAAACCGGGCGCCGCGAAGCCGGGCGGCGGCCTTTCCGGTCGCGTGCCACCGCCTCCTCCACTGCGCGCAGGCGGCACAGCGGACAAGACGACGGAAAAGCCGGCGCCGCGCCCGGCGACCGGGGGCGTTAAACCCGCCGCCTCCTCTGCCGCTGGCGGCGGCAAGCGCCCCACCCCGGACGTGAAGGATTTCGCCGCCCGGCTGCGGGCGCAACGGGAAGCCGCCGAGCGGCTCATCAATCGGCGCGCCGGCTCGGTTCCCGCGGCGGCGGAAACCGGGCGGCAAGCGAACAAGGCCACTCCGGCGGCCTCGCCCGCTCCCCATCACCAGCCCACGCCGCCTTCCCGGCCCGCGGCGCCAGCGGCGCCCGTTGAGGCGCCGGGGACTCCGCCGACATCCGGCGGCTTTCAGCCTTCCGCAACGCCGAAGGCCGGCTCTCCGTC
>JALVFB010000381.1 GCA_027030295.1 Hyphomicrobiales bacterium | reverse complement strand
ATGGCCTATCACGCCGGCCTGTCCGCTGCCGAGCGCGCCCGGCGGCAGAAACGTTTCACCCATGGCGAGGGGGTGGTGATGGTGGCCACCATCGCCTTCGGCATGGGCATCGACAAGCCGGACGTGCGCTTCGTGGCGCATCTGGCCCTGCCACCCACCATCGAGGCCTATTATCAGGAAACAGGGCGCGCCGGACGCGATGGCGAGCCGGCGGAAACCTGGATGAGCTATTCCGTGCGCGACATCGTGTTGCGCCGGCGCTTCATCGAGGAGGGCGAGGCGCCGGAGGAATATCGGCGCATCCAGCGGCGCAAGCTGGAGGACATGGTGGCCTATGCCGAAGCCGTGGGCTGCCGCCGCCAGTTGCTGCTGGCCTATTTCGGCGAGGAATTGCCGGAGCCGTGCGGCAATTGCGACAACTGCGCCAACCCGCCGCAGCAGGTGGACATGACCGTGCCGGCGCAGAAGGCATTGTCGAACGTCTATCGCACCGGCCAGCGCTTCGGCGCGGCGCATCTGGTGGACGTGCTGCTGGGGCGGGAGACGGAGAAGGTGAAGCGCTTCGGCCACGACCGGGTGTCCACCTTCGGCATCGGCACGGAGCTTTCCGAAAGGGAATGGCGCGAGGTCTATCGGCAGCTGGTCATTGGTGGCCATCTGGACGTGGACGACGAACGTTATGGCGCCCTGCGGCTCACGGCGCGGGCGCGGCCAGTGCTGCGCGGCGAGGAGCCGTTCTTCATGCGGCGCCGTCCGAAGCCGAAGCGGGCGAAGAAGGAGCGCAGGCAAAAGGTGGCGGAGGAGCTGTCGCAGGAGGCGCGGGCGCTGTTCGAGGCGTTGCGTGAATGGCGCAGGGAAGAGGCGGCGGAGCGCAATGTGCCGCCTTACGTGATCTTTCACGATTCCACCTTGCGCGCCATCGCCACGCTGCGCCCGAAGACACTGCGCGAATTGGCGACGGTAGACGGCGTGGGCGAGGCGAAACTGGAGCGCTACGGCGAGGCGGTGCTGCTGATCGTTCTGCAACACGAGGAGGGCTGAAGTCCGATGATGGAAAGGCCCGGGCACCGGCTGCGCACCGGCTATACCACCGGAGCCTGTGCTTCCGCCGCGGCGAAGGCGGCGTGGCTGGCGCTGGTGACGGGGCGGTTTCCGGAAACCGTGCGCATCACGCTGCCCGGCGGCGAACGGCCCGAGTTTTCGCTGGCGCTGGCGGAACTGGAAAAGGGCGCGGCGCGCGCCGGCGTCGTCAAGGACGCTGGTGACGACCCGGATGTGACCCATGGGGCGCTCGTCATCTCGCGGGTGCGGCCGCTGCCGCCCGGCTCCGGCATCGTGTTTCGCGCCGGGGAGGGCGTGGGCACCGTGACGCTGCCCGGCCTGCCGGTGCCACCTGGGGAGCCGGCCATCAATCCGGGGCCGCGGCTGATGATCCGCCAGGCGCTGGCCGAGGCGGCGGAAGAGGCAGGGCTGGACGCGCCGGAAGATCTGGAGATCACAATCTCCATCCCCGGCGGCGAGGAGCTGGCGAGGAAAACCATGAACGCGCGTCTGGGCATTGTCGGCGGGCTGTCCGTGCTCGGCACCACCGGGATCGTGCGGCCCTATTCCTGCGCCGCCTGGATCGCCGCCATCCGCGAGGGGGTGGATGTGGCGCGCGCGCTGGGCCTCACA
>JALVFB010000380.1 GCA_027030295.1 Hyphomicrobiales bacterium | reverse complement strand
GGCCGATCTGGACTTCTACGCCGAGGTGGTGCGGCTGGCCAGGAAATATGACCTCATCGTGCTTTCCGATCTGGCCTACGCCGAGATCTACTTCACCGATACGCCGCCGCCTTCCATTCTGCAGGTGGAGGGCGCCGTGGACGTGGCGGTGGAGTTCACCTCCCTTTCCAAGACCTATTCCATGGCCGGCTGGCGGATGGGCTTCGCGGTGGGCAACGAGCGCCTCATCGCGGCGCTGGCGCGGGTGAAGAGCTATCTCGATTATGGCGCCTTCACGCCCATCCAGGTGGCCGCCGCCGCGGCGCTGAACGGCCCGCAGGAGTGCGTGGAGGAGGCGCGCGACATCTATCGCCAGCGCCGCGACGTGCTGGTGGAGGCCTTCGCCAACGCCGGCTGGCGGGTGCCGCCGCCGCCGGCCACCATGTTCGCCTGGGCGCCGCTGCCGGAGCATTTCCGCGAGATGGGCTCGCTTGCCTTTTCCAAGCTGCTGTTGCAGGAAGCGGAAGTCGCCGTTTCGCCTGGCGTTGGCTTCGGCGAGGAGGGCGAGGGTTATGTGCGCATCGCGCTGGTGGAAAACGAGCAGCGCATCCGCCAGGCGGCGCGCAACATCCGCCGCTTCTTCAAGCGCGCCGGCGCCCCGGTGCCGGAGCCTGCGGCAAGGAGGAAACGCAAGGTGAAGCAGGGTTGAGGATGTGCCCGGATGGGGTGGATGCATGAAGGAGGCGCTCCCTTCACGTCATCCCCGCGCGAGCGGGGATCCATAATAAACTGAATTAATGATGGATTCCCGCTTTCGCGGGAATGACGAAGGAGGTGGCGGGAATGACGAAGAATGGGGCGCCACTGGTCAAATCCGGATGACGCTGACAATCGGCGAAGCTGAAAAGCGAATCAGGCAGGAGAACGTGAATCCATGGCGGAACCGTTGAAAATCGCGCTGGCCGGGCTGGGCACGGTGGGGGTGGGCGTGCTCGACCTGTTGCGCGCCAATGGCGAGGTGCTGGCGCGGCGCTGTGGACGGCCCGTCGAGGTGGTGGCCGTCTCCGCCCGCTCGCGCAACAAGCCGCGCGGCGATCATGATTTGTCCGCCTGGCAGTGGTTCGACGACCCGGTGGAAATGGCGCGCGGCGCCGACATCGACGTGCTGGTGGAGCTGATCGGCGGCGAGAACGGCCCGGCGCGCGCCGCCGTGGAGGCCGCCATCGGCGCGGGCCGCCACGTGGTGACGGCCAACAAGGCGCTGTTGGCGCATCATGGCGTGGAGCTGGCGAAGAAGGCCGAGGAAGCCGGCGTGGCGCTGAACTTCGAGGCGGCGGTGGCCGGCGGCATTCCCATCGTCAAGATGATGCGCGAGAGCATCGCCGGCAACGCCGTGAAGCGCGTCTATGGCATTCTCAACGGCACCTGCAACTACATCCTCACCAAGATGGAGGAGGAAGAGCGCGATTTCGACGACGTGCTGAAGGAGGCCCAGGAGCTGGGCTATGCCGAGGCCGACCCGACCTTCGACATCGGCGGCTGGGACGCGGCGCACAAGCTGGCCATTCTCACCGCGCTCGCCTTCGGCTGCGAGATTTCCATGGACGATGTTTACGTGGAGGGCATCGAGAACGTCACGCTGGCCGACATCCGCTACGCCAAGGGGCTGGGCTACCGCATCAAGCTGCTGGCGGTGGCGGTGGACACCGGCGAGGGCATC